>JAYVJU010000224.1:0-7015 GCA_043769035.1 Ferruginibacter sp. | reverse complement strand
TTGCCAATAACTTTGAGCCCACTTCTAAAAATTACTTTACACTTTATTTTACAAAGTATGCATCTTGAAATACTAAATAAAGAACAAAAAGAATTGCTTCCATTTATAAAAAAATATTCAACCAAATATTATTTAGTGGGTGGTACAGCAATTGCGTTGCATTTGGGCCACAGGGTATCTATCGATTATGATTTATTTACCCTGGAGGAAGTAAATGGGCTATCTATAAAAAAACAAGTTTCTATTTTAAATTTCCCCATGCACTTAATAGTTCAAAAGCCCGATCAAATCCATTTTAACATCAATAATGTAAAAATTACTTTTTTCCAATTCCCCTTTGTAATTGAAGCCCCTGTTTATCATGAAAATTATTTTAGAATTCCTGACTTACTTACCCTTGCAGCTATGAAAGCATTTGCTTTAGGGGGCAGGGGAAAATGGAAAGACTACGTGGATTTGTATTTTATTATAAAATATCATTTTAGCATAAATGACATTAGCAGTAAAGCACAACAATTATTTAAAGATGTTTTTAATCCAATTTTATTTAATAAACAATTGTGTTACTTTACCGATATTAGCTTTGATGAACAGGTAGAATTTATGCCCGGTTTTGAAGTAAGTGAGAAAGAAGTAAAAGAATTTTTAATTGATGCAGCTTTAACTGGTTTTTAAACCAATCATTTTTCTTCTTGCTATAATTCATCTTTATGACAAAAAAAGAATACGGCCTGTTTTCTCTCCCTGTAATTGTTGCTGCCCTCGGCTTTTTTGTTGACATTTTCGACCTGTTATTATTTGGCGTAGTGCGTAAAAGCAGTTTTGCCGAATTGGGTTTAAGTCCTGCTGAGGTATTATCAAAAGGGGAGTTAACCATCAGCATACAATTGATCGGGATGGTAATTGGCGGTATTATCTGGGGCATTATCGGTGATAAATTTGGCAGGTTAAAAGTTTTGTTTGGTTCAATTATATTGTATTCGCTTGCCAATATTGCCAATGGTTTTGTACAGGATATAAATACTTATATCATTATACGGTTTATTGCAGGCATTGGGCTAGCTGGTGAACTGGGTGCAGGCATTACACTGGTATCAGAAATTTTACCTAAAGAAAAAAGAGGGTTGGCCGGAACGATCATTGCTACATGCGGTGTGCTGGGCGGTATCAGTGCGGCCTTACTATCTAAAGTAATTACCGATTGGCGAACACTTTATTTTATTGGCGGCGGCATTGGGCTGGTACTATTAGCACTAAGAGTATCTGTTGCAGAAAGTTCCATGTTTTCTTCTTTAGAAAAAACAGGGGTGCAGCGGGGCAATTACCTGCAGTTCTTTAACAACAAAGACCGTTTTTTCCGCTACGCAAAAGGAATGCTTATTGGCATGCCGGTTTGGTATTGCATAGGCATACTCATATTTTTTGCAGATGAATTTGCAAAGCAAATGGGTATCAGTGGCATTACTCCCGGTAATGCTATCCTGTTTCAATATATCGGCCTGGGCTTTGGCGATGTTGCAGCAGGACTTATCAGCCATCAACTAAAAAGCAGGAAAAAAGCCCTCTATATTTTCTATTTTATTTTTACAGTATTTATTATTTTGTTTTTTACACAACACAATAGTTCACCGGCATGGTTTTATTTTATTTGTTCAGGGCTGGGTTTTGGTTCAGGTATTTCGGTGTTATACATTATTACGAGTGCCGAACAGTTTGGCACCAACTTAAGAGCATCAGCTGCTACTTCTATAACTAATTTTGTAAGAGGATTTACACCTTTGCTGTTATTAATCTTTAGCCAATTGAGAAATTATAACAGCATTGGTTATATAAAAGGTGCCTGGATGATTGGCATTGCAGTAATGCTGATCTCCCTGTCAGCTTTGTATTTTACCAGGGAGAGTTATGGTAAGGATTTAGATTTTGTGGAAGAATGATGAGCAGGTAAACTACTCTGCTAATAATTTTGCCAAAACAAAATCGCAGACTACAATTTCATTTTCCATATTAAGATACGCTACGGTGTATTTCTTTCTGAAAGTTGCACAACGATAGCCCAAAGCTATCCATCGCTGGTATTGGCAGGGTCTGTAAATCATTTTGGTATCAGCCAGCTTTTCAAAAAAAATAAAAGTGTCGTCTACAAACTTTTTTGCTGTATCGGGCATTCCCTTCGATTCAATAAAAAAGGCGACTTCTGCAACCGCAGCAGCTGCTGTATCTAAAATATTTACTTTCCTTTTGCCCATTTATCAATCAGGTTATAGGCCATTTTTTTCCCTTTTGCAAGGCTGATTTTTTTTGCAGGCATGGCTTTACTGGCAGCTTGTACCTGCAATTTTTCAAAAGCCTTTTGTTCAAGCAGAACATATTTTTTCTTATCAATTAATAAAGTATTCATACTTATTATTTTAAATCCAGTCTTAAAATTATAATTTTATTCGCAGCTTATTTAAGCTAATCTTTTCTATCTTATCAGCATCACGGTGCTTTTTTTATCAATAATATTTCCTTTAAAATCTATTCCGTTGGCAAGTACAATATATACGCCGCCGGGTTGTTGCTGGCCTTTCCACGTACCATCCCAACCTTTGTTATAATCTGTTGCATAAAATACCAACTGCCCCCAGCGGTTGTACACTTTAAGATAATTGAACTGCTTTATACCTACTGCTATTCCCCTGAACACATCATTTTTTGTATCGCCGTTTGGCGTAAAGGCGTTGGGTAAATAAATATCGGGGCCATTATAAATCTTAACCGTTACATCATCATAACTTTCGCAACCTTCGGGTGTAAAAGCTTTTACGGAAAATGTTTGTGTGGCTGTAAGTATTGCAATGGGGTTGGCAATATTGGGATCATTTAATAATGCAGCCGGGCTCCAGGTATAACTTAATCCGCCGGTTGCTTTTAACTGCACCGGCTGGCCTGCTGCTGCAATAGTATCGTTGCCTGCAAACGCATTGGTACCATAAATAATAATATCTTTTTGTAAAGAATCGGAGTAACATCCGTTTGAAGCTGTTGCAAATAATTTTACTTTATAAGTACCATTGGCCGTATAAGTATGTTGTGCATTCTGTGTGGTGGCAACAGCACCATCGCCAAATACCCATTTCCATTGGGTTACTGTGCCGGAATTATCAACAGCCGAAAAATTAACAGGCGCATTTTTACAGGAGTTATTAAAACTCATGGTAACATCTGGTACAGGATTTACATAAAATGTTTGATAAGCAGTATCGCTGCAACCTGAATTATTTGTTGCAATCAGCCGCACTGTTTGATTTCCCTGTGTAAAAGGATTCGATGTGTTTTGCTGTGTACTCCATTCAATATTATTATTTACCCACGACCATTTTGTAATACTGCCTGTAGCAGCAACAGAAGAATCGCTAAACTGAATGGGTAATCCTGCACATAGCGGAGGTACGCCAACACCAAACTTTGCAACAGGTTTATCTTTTACATAAATAATTTTAGACGTAATTGCCGGGCAAAGGCCTAATGGCAGTCCTATTGTTGAAAAAAAAGTAATACTGTGATTGCCAGGAGTAGAAAAAAAATGTACCGGATTAAGATCATTTAGATAAAGATTTGCATTATCAATATGCCAGAACCAGTCTGTTACCGGGTCGCCTCCAAATGAACTTACTGTTCCAAAAAAATTAGTTGGCTGGCCAAGGCAAACAGAATCAGTAAAAGTAAAATCTCCAAATGCCTGCGAATTCACATTTATAATACCACCAGATATTCCCGACAGGCAACCTTCAATTGATTTAACTGAAACTGTTATATTTTTATTTCCTGAGGTATTGTATATCGTTGTGGGATTTTGCAAAGTAGATGTTTGCCCGTTACCTAAATTCCAAAACCAACTTGTAGGATCAATTGTTCCTACTGCAACTGTGACAGTGGCTGAGAAAGGAATTACCGAACCAGCGCAATAGGTTGACAATGGAGTAAAATTAAGAACAGGTGTTGAACCAACCCTCACCGTTTGCGTATTGGTAGCTTCACATCCATCAGCACCAATAACTCTTTGCTTAACTATATAATCACCTGCCGCTATATAAATATGCAGCGGATTTAAATTAACCGAATCTATCGGGCTGTTATCACCAAAGTCCCAATAAAATTTTGCAATGTTGGTAAAGGAAACAGTAGTGCTGATAAATGTTATAGGTTCATTGATACATCTTTTTTGTGTAGGGGCAAAAGTAAAAGAAGGATTTAATGCAGTACGGAAACGCTGGTGATTATTTGCGCCGCCGGTACTGCCGGTAAAGCCCCAAAATACTAATGGGTTACCAGCAAAAACATTGGTTACAAAATCATTTACTGCACTTACCCTAAGGCTGCCATCTATGTAGGCAGAAAATGTTTTGGTAGCCGCATCCCATTGAATACGAAACGAATGCCAAACACCATCTTCAATATTATCATTACCGTTTATAGCGGTAACCGGACCAGCAATATTGTTGGCAACATTATGGTTTAAATTACCATTTAGCTGAATGGCAATATGATCGAAAGCCGGATCATTATCATTACCGTTTTGCCAGGTATCAATAGTAACGCCAACAGCAGGGGTAATACCATTATAGCCTAAACCGCCGCCTGTAGAACCCACACTGGTACTTATAGGTTGCAGCACAAATGCAATACCATCTGCACCATTAATATTAATCTCAGGATCGCCAAGATAAACATCAAAATTAAAATCGAAAGACTGACTAAGATCTATTTTATTATTATTCCATACCGAACCATTTTGATTGCCTGCTGCCTGTGTTAATGAATAGGCATTACAGGCATCCTGTGTAGCAAAGCCATTAAGTGTGTACTGTGCCAAAAGACCCTGGCAACACAGTAAAAATAATATGGTGCTTAAAATCTGCTTCATGTTGTTATACCAATGCTGTAAAATTAAACCTATTTGCCTTACCCTTTAAACTGCTGCAATAAAAAAAGCTATCCGCTGGGCGGATAGCCTGATAAATTTAATTGGTTAAGATTACCAGCCTTTTTTAGCTACACCATCGGCCACAGCTTTTAATGCGGTGGCTTCGCTAAGCATGGTGGTCATTTTATTGCCTTTACCATCGTGGCCCTGTGCCATATAACCGCCACGGCTTGTTTTAGTAATATTTGCATCCTGCATGGGAACGTTCTTTTCTTTGGTTTTCATGCAATAGGCTGTTAACATGTTGCTCATCTTTTTAGAATTTATAGTTAGTAAAATGAAATGAAGTAGTAAACTTCAGGCTACAAGCTACCTAAATTAGCCCATTTACCCAAACCGCCCCGTTGAAACAGGGTGTTTATAACCTGTTTTCGGCTCCCGCCTTTCAACTGAGGAACTTGTGATTTTGAGGCAACGGATTACTTACTGGCTAAAGAATTTTAAGCTATAGGGCCGGCAAATAGCAGTGTAAATCCTTTTACCACGTGGGTTTTGCGTATTATGCTATAGGTTGAGCCGAATAGCTGCTGACTGTCTATAATTAAAAATGGGAGCCAAAACTCCCATTTAGTTTTAATATAATAATGTGATTAATAATCTTAATAACTTTTTTTTGATCAGCCCATTTTCAACGGTAATTCAAGCTAATTACACATCAATTTTAGCGTATTTGGCGTGTGTTTCTATAAATTCCCGGCGTGGCGGCACTTCGTCCCCCATCAACATACTAAACACACGGTCAGCTTCAGCCGCACTTTCAATGGTTACCTGTTTTAAAGTCCGGGTCAACGGGTTCATGGTAGTTTCCCAAAGCTGCTCGGCATTCATTTCTCCCAAACCTTTATAGCGTTGGGTGTTCACACTCTCGTCCTTCCCTTGTCCAAATAACTGTATTAACGCTTTGCGTTCCTCATCTGTCCAGGCATATTCCTGGTCTTTTCCTTTTTTTACCAGGTACAACGGCGGCTGGGCTATATATACATTGCCTTGCTCTACCAATTCCTTCATATACCTGAAAATAAATGTAAGGATCAAAGTAGCGATATGGCTTCCATCCACATCGGCATCCGTCATAATGATCAGTTTATGATAGCGAAGTTTGGAAACATCCAGCGCCTTAGGATCTTCGGGTGTACCAATTTTTACACCCAATGCAGTAAACATATTGCGTATCTCCTCGTTATCATAAATCTTATGTTCCATTGCCTTTTCTACATTCAATATTTTACCACGTAATGGTAAAATGGCCTGGTAGCTTCTGTCACGGCCTTGCTTAGCCGTACCACCTGCCGAATCTCCTTCCACCAAGAACAACTCACATTTTCCCGGATCTTTATCACTGCAATCGGCCAGTTTACCGGGTAAGCCGCCGCCTGTAAGTACACTTTTACGTTGTACCATTTCTCTTGCCTTACGTGCCGCTGCCCTTGCTTGCGCTGCAAGTATTACTTTTTGAATAATAGTTTTTGCTTCACGTGGATTTTCTTCTAAAAATGCTTCCAGCACACGGCTTAAAGTAGAATCAACCACACCCATTACTTCGTTGTTACCAAGTTTGGTTTTTGTTTGTCCTTCAAACTGTGGTTCGGGTACTTTTACAGATATAATTGCAGATAAACCTTCTCTAAAATCATCTCCCTCAATTTCCACTTTGGCTTTGCTAAACATATCCTGCTTTTC
The DNA here is from genome assembly GCA_043769035.1 of Ferruginibacter sp. Classification (GTDB taxonomy): domain Bacteria; phylum Bacteroidota; class Bacteroidia; order Chitinophagales; family Chitinophagaceae; genus Ferruginibacter. The sequence continues at coordinate 366 of JAYVJU010000224.1, read as the reverse complement.
GCCATAGCTTTTAAATACACGGGTAATACTGCGGCGAAAACCTGCCACATGTGTACCACCTTCAATAGTGTTAATATTATTTACATAGCTGAAAATATGCTCCTGGTAACCGGCATTGTACATCATGGCCACTTCCACCATTACATTACTTCCGGTATCAAGTCCTTCGCAATAAATAGCCTGGGGTATTAAAGGCAGGCGGTTGGCATTTTTATCAATCAATTGTACAAATTCCACTATACCACCTTCGCTGTAAAAAGTTTTGGTATAGGTTTTACCATCATCCTCTTTTTCTCTTAAGTCATTAATGTGTATGGTTATTTTCCTGTTTAAAAAAGATAATTCTCTTAAACGTCCTTCTAAAAT
>JAYVJU010000223.1:0-7866 GCA_043769035.1 Ferruginibacter sp. | reverse complement strand
CATTTAGTTTTGGGTAATACCTTATTGAATTGTATTTTTGCCACCCCTTAATAAATACAGGGCAGGTTAGGAGAGATGCCTGAGAGGCCGAAAGGAACGGTTTGCTAAATCGTCGTACGGGTCACACTGTACCGTGGGTTCGAATCCCACTCTCTCCGCAAAAGTTCTTATAAAAAGATTACCGTTTGGGTGTTCCCAATAAACCCAATAGATATGTTTTAGTTAGCCTTATAACCTTAGCCGGTTATAGCGTCCCGCTTTAAGGCGGGAAGGTCGCAGGTTCAAACCTCGACTGACTAAAAATAAATTAAAGTTCGGGATGTAGCGTAGCCCGGTTATCGCGCCTGGTTTGGGACCAGGAGGTCGCAAGTTCGAATCTTGCCATCCCGACAGCTTTTATAGAACCCTGCCCCTGGCAGGGTTTTTTGTTTTTTACTTTTGTATAAAAAACAGTAATATGCCCTGCTTTGTATATATTCTTTACAGCGAAAAACGATTGAAGTTTTATGTTGGCATTTCAAATGATATAGAAGATAGATTGAGACGTCATAATAACGCAGAAAGTTTAAGTACTAAAGGAGGAATTCCGTGGAAGTTGTTGCATATTATTGCCTGTGAGGATAAAGCTGCTGCTATGATTTTAGAGGCAAAGATTAAAAAACGGGGTATTCGGCGTTATTTATTTGATACAGGTTTAAATACTGTACCCGGTTTATAGCGTCCCGCTTTAGGGCGGGAAGGTCGCAAGTTCGAATCTTGCCATCCCGACAGTTTTTATAGAACCCTGCCCCTGGCAGGGTTTTTTGTTTTTTACTTTGGCTAAAAGCAAACCCAGCTTAGCACAAAAAATTAATACCTTCACTAATAATTAAATAATTGAAATGAGCATACACATCAGCGCTAAGCCCGGCGAAATAGCAAAAATTGTTTTGATGCCAGGTGATCCATTGAGAGCAAAGTATATTGCCGACAATTTTTTATCGGATATTAAACTGGTGAGCAGTACAAGAAATATTTTTTATTATACCGGTACTTATAAAAACAAAACAATTACTATTGGTGCAAGTGGCATGGGATGTCCTTCTATCGGCATATACTCTTATGAATTGTTTACTGAGTATGATGTAGATTGTATCATCCGTATTGGAACCTGTGGAGCTTATACAACCGATTTAAAGTTATTTGATCTGATCAATGTGGAAACTGCAGCCAGTGAATCAACCTTTGCCAAATATGCCTGGGGTATTGAAGGTAATACGATCCCTCACCAGGGAAATGCATTTGATATTATTAAGCAAACGGCTGTTGAAAATAGCCTTGTAATAAATAACTGCGCCATTCATTCCAGTGATATTTTTTACCGTAAAGATTCCGGTGTTCCTGCAGTAGCAGCGGAGCATAATTGCCTTGCTGTGGAAATGGAAGCATTTTCATTATTTGCCAATGCAAAACATTTAAATAAAAATGCAGCTACGTTGCTTACAGTATCAGACATTATTCCAACACATGAAAAAATTTCGGCCGACCAGCGTGAAAAATCTTTATTACCAATGATGCAACTGGCATTGGATGCAGCAATTAAAATTGTGTAAACAAAATGGACTATAAATTTTTCCCTGAAAAGCCTAATGGCAGCAGCATGCCTGCATTGGCAATAATATAAACTTCGCCACTCAAGCCCGAAAGAATGATGCGTATGGGATGCGATACAATGTTTTCATATTCTATAAGGCTTTGCCGGCACATGCCACATGGAGAAATAGGTTCAGTATCTTTTCCTTTTCCGCTTTTATAACTTATTGCAAGTGTATCGATAGGTACTTTTGGAAATAAATTAGCTGCCGTGGACAGTAGCACTCTTTCGGCACAAATTGCCACGGGGTAACTTGCATTTTCCTGGTTACTGCCGATTACAATATTGCCATCTTTTAATAATGCAGCTGCACCCACACTAAAATTAGAATATGGTGCATATGCCAATGCAGTACTTTCTCTTGCTTTTAATACTAAAGCGGTATCAGCTTCATTGAGTTCTTCAATAGAACTGTACACTTCAAAATCAAACTCAATTTTTTTAGTTACCATAATAATTTTTTTAATAGCCTGCTTTTGCACCGCCAATATTTTCGATGGGGTGCCAGGTAGTTTTAATTTCCTGGAAGTCCATTATAAAATAAGGTGACTGTGCTTTATCAGAAAGCCAGTCAACGGTATCATACAATGTAATACGTTTTACATTCAATGCTGCTTTTTCTTTTATGAGTTGTTGCCCTGCTGTATCTTTTTCGCAATACACCGTTGCATTAACATCCATGTGGTCGGCAAAGAAGGGAAGCAATTCGCTTATTTTACCAGTTAGAATATTTACAACGCCACCCGGCAGATCGGAACTGTTGAGTACTTCTGCAAAAGTAACCGCACATAATGGTTTTGTATTTGATGCCAGTATAATGCAGGTATTTCCCCCGGCAATGATGGGAGCAATAACAGAAACCAAACCGATTAACGAATTATTTTGTGGTGCAATTGCAACAACCACTCCAGTAGGTTCGGGATTGGAAAAATTAAAATGAGGCGATGCTACAGGATTTACTGAACTGAATACCTGCTGAAATTTATCGCACCAGCCACTATAATAAATTAACCTGTCGATAGCAAGATTCACTTCCTTTTCAGCTTGTACTGCAGTGGCATCCTGTTTAATCAATTCATCAATAAATTGTGCTTTACGTCCTTCCAGCATTTCTGCAATACGGTATAAAATCTGCCCACGGTTAAATGCTGCCCTAGCACTCCATCCGCCAAAAGCTCCCCTTGCCGTAAGTACTGCGTCTCTGAAATCTTTTCTTGAACATAAACAAACATTGGCCAGTTTAATGTCTTTGTTATTTACAGGCACATAATACCTGCCCGATTCCGTTCGGGGAAACTGTCCGCCAATATAAATCTTATAGGTCTTTAACACTTCCAGCCTTTTCTCTGAAGTAATACTATTGCTTGATTTTTTTATAATTGCTTTTGCCATAATAAAAGTTTAAAGTTTAAGGTTTAAAGTTTTTTGGTTGCTACCTTTTTCCTTACACCTGCCACTTCACTGTTTTGTAAATAACTAATAAAATTTTGAATCAATCCGCTTGTTTGTAAAACCAATATTTTTAAATCTTCAAATTCTTTTTCTGTAATAAAGCTTCTGTCAAACGCCCTGTATAACTGTGACCTTAATTCACCACAAGAACCTTTTGAATATCCAAGAAACTGTATGAATTCTGCTCTTGTACCTCTTTCAAATCCTTCTGCAATATTATCCATAATTGAACCTGAAGAACCTTCTATTTGATTAATCAGCCGAAAACTATGCTTAAATTTTCCTTCATCAATAAGTTGACCTAATAATTTACAAACTTCCCTCGCTTTTTTCCAGCTTTCAATATCCTCAAATGATTTTATTGTAGCCATTTTATAGAGTTTAAAATTTAAGGTCTAAAGTTTAAAACTGGTAAGGAGTAAACTCCTGCTTATATTCCTTTTCAACTTAAAAGAGGTTTTAAAAAAGTATTAAGTATTGTAGTTTAATGAACTTTAAACTTTAGACCTTAAACTTTTAAACCAGGTTCACATACCCCGCCAACCCATGCAGCCCGCCTTCTCTTCCATATCCACTTTCTTTATATCCTCCAAATGGAGAAGTGGGATCGAATTTATTATAAGTGTTTGCCCAAACCACACCTGCTTTTAATTTGGTGGTCATGTTAAATATTTTTGATCCCTTATCTGTCCATACACCTGCTGATAAACCAAAAGGAGTATTGTTTGCTTTTTCTATTACCTCGTCTTCGGTACGGAAACTTTGTACAGTTAATACCGGGCCAAAAATTTCTTCCTGTGCAATACGGTTACTTTGTGCTACGTTGGTAAAAATGGTAGGCCTGCAAAAGAATCCTTTTTTAGGTAAGGCACAGGCACTTTGGTACATTTCTGCACCTTCTTTCTGACCAATGCCTAAATATTTATTGATCACTTCGAGTTGTTGCCTGGAGTTGATAGCGCCAATATCTGTATTCTTATCTAATGGGTCGCCTACAATTAAAGTTTCCATCCGGTCTTTTAATTTTTGTACCACAGTTTTAAAAACAGATTCCTGTACATATAATCTTGAGCCGGCACAACAAACATGTCCCTGGTTAAAAAATATTCCATTTATTACACCTTCAACAGCCTGATCCAGTGGTGCATCTTCAAAAATAATATTGGCAGCTTTGCCGCCTAATTCCAATGTTGCTTTTTTATTGGTTCCGGCAATAGCACGTTGAATGATTTTCCCCACATCTGTTGAACCGGTGAATGCAATTTTATTGATGTCGGCATGATTAACAATTGCAGCGCCAGTTGCACCTGCACCTGTAATAATATTTACCACACCTGGAGGAAGATCTGCTTCCTGGATGATCTCAGCTAATTTTAAAGCGGTTAAAGAAGTGGTTTCTGCAGGTTTTAAAACAACCGTATTTCCAGTGGCCAATGCCGGTGCAATTTTCCATGCCGCCATCAGCAAAGGAAAATTCCATGGAATAATCTGCCCGGCCACACCAAGTGATTGTGCCTGCCGGTTTGGAAAGGCATACTCCAGTTTATCTGCCCAGCCGGCATAATAAAAAAAGTGATTGGCGGCAGTGGGCACATCAAAATCACGGCTCTCCCGAATGGGTTTGCCGCCGTCCAATGTTTCAATAATGGCGAATTCTCTTGTTCTTTCCTGCACCATTCTTGCAATACGGTAAATATATTTTGCCCTTTCTTTTGGAGAAGTTTTCTTCCATGTTTTTTCGTAAGCATTTCTTGCGGCGGCTACTGCCTTGTTTACATCGGCAGCATTGGCTTCTGCAACCGATGATAATTTTTCTTCTGTAGCCGGGTTAATGGTATCAAAATACTTTTTGCTTAAAGGCTTTTCAAATTTACCATTGATGAACAGGTCGTAGCGTTCATTGATCTTTGCCGCAGATTTACTTTCCGGTGCCGGCGCTAAATTTCTTGCACTGTCGAATTTGAGTTTTATAGTATTATTTTTTTTAGTTGCCATTTGTTTTATTTTGACCTCACCCTCGTTCCCTCTCCAATAGAGAGGGAGGCCGGGCTTTGGTAATTTTATTTAATTTTTGTAATTAAGCATTTCAACATTAAATTATTAATCATCTTTTTTTCAAAACATAACTTCCGCATTTATCTCCTGCTTTTCCCCCTTTAGGGGATAGGGGCTTGTGGTTTTTAATCAATCGAAAAATAATCTGCTGATTGATACACGCCTGTTTTTTGTTTCATCAACTGCATCAAAATATCATTAGCCAAACTGCTTGCTCCAAACCGGAACCATTCATTATTCATCCAGGCTTCTCCCAATACCTCATTCAGCATTACTAAATAATGTAAGGCCAGTTTTGATTTGGAGATACCGCCCGCAGGTTTCATTGCAATGCGCTTGCCAGTTTTGTAATAAAAATCACGGATGGCTTCCAGCATTACCAGTGTTACCGGCATTGTGGCGGCAGGAGAAATTTTTCCGGTAGAAGTTTTTATAAAATCTGCGCCGGCATACATGGCAATATCACTTGCCCGGCGCACCTTATCATAGGTAACCAGTTCACCTGTTTCTAAAATTACTTTTAACCTTGCTTCGCCACAGGCTTCTTTTACTGCAGCAATTTCATCAAATACAAAATTGTATTCACCCATATGAAATTTACCCCTGGATATTACCATGTCAATTTCATCGGCACCTTCATTTAAAGCAAATCTTGTATCACGGATCTTCACATCTCTTGACGCCTGGCCACTTGGAAATGCAGTGGCTACAGATGCAACTTTAATGCCCGAACCTTCCAATGCTTTTTTTGCAATTTTTACCATGGATGGATACACACATACTGCGGCAACTGTTGGTAAACCCGGATAAGCATCATGCAGGTGCATCGCTTTATAACAGAGTTGCTTTACTTTACCATCCGTATCTTTTCCTTCTAATGTGGTAAGATCGATCATGTTAAGCGCCAGCTTTAAACCATTAAGCTTGGTTTCGTTTTTTATACTTCGCTTGGTAAAACGGGCTGCCCTTTCTTCTACACCCACCTGGTCAATCCGTGGTGATAATGAAAAATCAGGAATCATTTTTGTAGCAACCATCAGTCATTTTTATTTAGATCAAAAATATTATGCAATTAATACTGCCAATGCAGTGGTAATTAAATTTTCTACTGCGGCATTGCCATCTTTCGAAAATTCTTTTTGCACACGGTTGGCAACAATAGCGTTAACACTGCAACAATTATGGCCCAGTAATTTGCCCAGCCCGTAAATGGCAGAAGTTTCCATTTCAAAGTTAGTTATCTTATGGTTATGGAAATTAAAACCGGTGAGTTTATTAATAAGGCCGGGGCTGCTTAACGGCAATCGCAATACCCTTCCCTGCGGCCCGTAAAAACCGGGACAGGTAACAGTAATGCCTTTATAAAAACTATCTGGAAATTTATTGAGTAGTGTATCACTTCCTTTGGAGATATAGGGAAAAGTGATAGCAGTATCTAATCCTGTTTGAGTAATGAACGCATCAATCAATTCATTTTCTTCAGCTGACTTGGTATAGGCATAATAATTCATCAGGTTATCCAATCCCAATCCGTGTGTGGATGCTACCAAACTATCTACCGGAATATCTGCCTGTAATGAACCTGATGTACCAAAGCGGATGATATTTAATTTTGAGAGAACAGGTTTTATTGTTCTTGTTTCAAAATCAATATTAGCCAAAGCATCAAGTTCATTTATTGTAATATCAATATTATCGGGGCCAATGCCTGTTGATAATACAGATATTCTTTTATTGCCAACATAACCGGTATGCGTTATAAATTCACGGTGCTGCTGCCTGCATTCAATACTATCAAAATGATTGCTTACTTTTTTTACCCTGTCGGGGTCGCCAACTAAAATAATTGTATCGGCAAGTTCTTCGGGCTTAAGGTCCAAATGATAAACAGCACCCCTGCTGTTAATAATTAATTCCGATGCTGCAATTTTTTGCATTGCTGTATTTTTTAAACAGTAAGTTAAACAATCCTGCAATTAACTTTTGCTTATTTTTTATAAACTTATAAAGTAATTTTTTATGCTTAATTTTAGTTTGCTATAAAGAATTCTTTTCATTTTTGATAAAATAAAAGTACTATGAAATATACTCCGCTTAAAAATTTTATCAACGGAAAATTTGTTGACAGTAGTTCTTCCAGAACTATGGAAGTTATTTCACCTATCGACGGTAATTTGTTATCGACTGTTCCCATGTCGGCAGCAAAAGATTTAGATGATGCAGTTAAAGCAGCCAAAGCCGCATTCCCATCATGGAGTAAAACACCCATTAAGGAAAGGGTGCAGGTATTTTTTCGCTATAGATATTTACTGGAAAAAAATTTAAAAGAACTGGCAGAATTATGCAGTGAAGAAAATGGAAAAATATACAGCGAATCGGTGGCCGAAATAGAAAAATGTATTGAGCTTACCGAGTTTGCTGTTTCGCTGCCACAATTGGTAACCGGCGAAGTACTGGAAGTGAGTAAAGGAGTTGAATGCAGAACAGAGCATGTGCCATTAGGCGTGGTGGCTTCTATTGTACCATTTAATTTTCCGGCAATGGTACCCAACTGGACTTTACCTAATGCCATTGCTTTAGGTAATTGTATGATTATAAAACCATCTGAAAAAGTACCGCTGAGTTGTGGCCGATTAGCCGAACTTTTAAAAGAAGCCGGTTTGCCCGATGGCGTTTTTAATATTGTACATGGCGATGTGGATATTGTAAATGCTATTTGTGATCAT
>JAYVJU010000222.1:0-12305 GCA_043769035.1 Ferruginibacter sp. | reverse complement strand
GGTACTGCACAAATTAAAATAAGATTATCAACGCTTGATATTCTTGAAACTGCTAATACTAATACAGGCGATAATATTTCGCAGCAATCTTCTCCATTTCCTCCCCTGCCGGGGGAGATAGAGGGGGCTTTGGATATTGAATTTGTAGGAGCCCGAAAAGAAAGCTACGATTTCAGCAGCCGTAAACCTGCGGTTGAAACCGGGAATTTGGAAGATGACCAAAACAGGAGAGATTTTACAATCAATGCAATGGCTATAAGTTTAAATGCAGCAGATTATGGTGCATTGGCTGATCCGTTTGATGGGATTAGTGATATTGAATTAAAAATTCTTAAAACACCGCTGGCGCCAGGCATAACTTTTAGTGATGATCCCTTGCGCATGATGAGAGCCATACGTTTTGCCGCACAACTTAATTTTACTATTGAAGAAAATGCTTTGGCTGCCATTGCTGAAAACGCAGAGCGGATAAAAATTGTAAGTGGCGAAAGAGTTGCCGACGAACTCAATAAAATATTGATGACGGTAAAACCATCAATCGGTTTCGACCTGCTGTATAAAACCGGGCTGTTGAAAATTATTTTTCCGCAAATGGTGGATCTGGCCGGAGCCGAATATATTGATGGTATGGGGCATAAGGATAATTTTTATCACACCCTGCAGGTGGTTGATAATATTGCACCCAATACCAACGATATCTGGTTGCGGTGGGCTGCTGTATTACACGATATTGCCAAACCAGCAACAAAAAAATTTGAAGAAGGGCATGGGTGGACCTTTCATGGCCACGAAGTTGTTGGCGGAAGAATGGTGCCTAAAATCTTTACTAAATTAAAACTGCCGCAAAACGAAAAAATGAAATTTGTGCGTAAGATGGTAGAACTGCATTTGCGGCCTATCAGCCTTACTAAAGAAAATATTACCGACAGTGCTATAAGAAGATTATTGTTTGATGCCGGCGAAGATTTTGATGCGCTGATGACTTTATGTGCAGCAGATATCACATCTAAAAACAAACAAAAAGTAAAACGCTTTTTAGAAAATTTTGAAATGGTGCGTAAGCGTTGCGCCGAAGTAGAAGAAAAGGATCACCTGCGTAACTGGCAACCGCCCATTACCGGCGAAATAATTATGCAAACCTTTAACCTGCAGCCCTGCCGCAAAGTAGGTGATATTAAAAACGCAATAAGAGATGCTATACTTGATGGTATTATACCAAATGAGTATGATGCCGCATTTGCATTTATGCAGGATAAGGCAAAAGAATTAGGTATTACTGTGTAGTTATAAAATACCTTCCTCAGGGTAGCGGTGTGTTGCTATTCTTTCATAATTTACATTAAAACTATACTTATGGTATTTAGTAAGATTACTGTAAAACTATTGCTGATTGTTTTTTGTATTTCCACTGTACAAAAACTTACCGCACAAGGCAAAGTTTATGCTGTTGTAGTAGCTATTGCAGAGTACCAGCAAACCAATTTAAATTTACCGGCCACTACGCTGAATGATGCAGACAGCATGTACAGTTACTTAACTTCTGCAACCGGAGCCAACACCCCGGCCGAAAATATTAAGCTGCTAAAAAATACAGAAGCCACCAAAGCAAATATTAAAGCGGCTATTACCGAATATTTTGCAAGAGCAACGGAAAAAGATAAAGTGATCTTCTTTTTTTCGGGGCATGGTGCCGAAGGAGCATTTTCAACCTATGATCTGAAAGTAAAAGGAGAGATCAATGGTAAACTGGATATGGAGAATGCACTAACGCATGAAGAAGTTAAAGAAGCTTTTAAAAACAGTAAGGCATCAATGAAACTTTGTTTTGCTGATGCCTGCCACAGTGGTAGCATTATTAAAAATGAGAACAGCACGGCCAGGAAAGAAGTGTTTGCCAACAGCATAAAAAAATTATCGATGAACCAGAAAAGCCTGGTGATAATGATGTCGAGCAGGGCGAGTGAATCATCTGCAGTATCGCCGGAATTAAAAGCCAGTTATTTTGCGTTTAATTTAATTGAAGGATTAAAAGGTAAAGGCGACCTGAACAAGGATAAGAAAATTACCATCAAAGAATTGTACAGCTATGTACGTACCAGGGTAAGGGCTTTTACAAAAGCTGCACAAACACCTGTGGCTTTTGGAAGATTTAATGGTGATGATGTAATTGTAGATTTAAGATAACAGCTTATACAATCTCGATAAGATAAGCGGAATAATTATCTTTTGAATTAACAGCGCAGATTTTTTCTATCGCATCCATTTTCTCCCGGTTAGATACCGGCGACGAAAATATTTCATTTAAGGTTTTATCATCAACACTTTCTATTACCCCATCGGTACATAAAAAAAAATAATCCCCGGCTTCTACAATGCCTGTTATATAAATATCTGCATCGTAGCTTTCGCCATCGGCCAGCAATGCTTTGGTTATTACATTTTTTTTAGGATGCACCCGTGCTTCTTCGTCGGTAATAAGGCCATCAGTAACCATTTTTTGTACAAGAGAATGGTCTTTCGTTTTATAATGTATCTGGCTATTCTTAAAATAATAAATGCGGCTATCGCCGATATGTGCAAGTATGGCTTTGTTATTTTGCAACCACAATGCGGTAAGTGTAGTGCCCATACCTTTACTGGCAGCATTTTTTTTTACATAGTTTGATAACGCTGCTAAAGTTTTTTCAGTAGCAGCCGCTATTATTTTTTGCGGCGCTCCATCTGGCTCATTATTTATTTCTTTTGAAAAAATATCGCAGGCAATTTTACTGGCAACTTCTCCTTTGGCATGGCCACCCATTCCATCACACACTAAAAATAAAGTATCAGCAGTAGTAGCATCACCTTCATCCGGGTAAATATAATCTTCATTATTATCCCTTTTACCCTTATAAGAAAAACAAACAGGCTGCTGTACCGGCATTATAAAATTTTAGAGGGTAAATGAAATATGTATCTTTTTTCCTTTACTTATATCATCGCTTTCCTCAATGATCCAGTTACCACTCAGTATGCTTTTCTTAAAGTGAAATGTACCAATTAAATTAAACCTGCTGTTATCAATATAGCCCCATATTGTTCCGGTATAAGAAAGCTCGTTGTCTGTAAGCACACTTATCTGCCCCGTCATTGTAAGAGCTGTAGCTCCATCTTTAATGCTGCCGGTGAATGTATAAGCTAACCCTTTATTTTTAGCGATCGACAAATTGCCTTTTGCGCTTTCATCGCCTGAGTAAATTGAAAGTTTATGCAATCCCGGTAATTTTGTATGCAGGTAAGAGTCTTCAGCAGGTAAATATAATTGATCCAGTTTTTCACTTTTATTTTTGTGAAAGGTTATGGGGATTATTGGTTCTTCTCCTTTTTTTAATGTAAGAGATTCGTATATTTCTGTACCGTTGGGCTTTGTTTTTCTAATACCTTGCGAATCTGTTTTTTTTATAATGAAACTATTCAATAAATCTTCTGTACTAATATAGCGTGGGTTTGGTTTACTTCTTAAACTATCAGGTATTGGTCCAAGCTGGGCTAACATTGCAGCAGCAGCACTTCTTGTACCGAAGCTGAGTTTTATCGTTGTGTCTTCCAGTAAAAAAAATAAGGAATCTCTTTGTGCAATTTGTGCCGGTGTAAATACTTCTGGTTCGTTTTTCTCATTTAAATAATAAAAAATACCAACGGCAGCTATTGCAAGCAGGGCAGCACCTGCAATTAGCCAGGCCAGTTTTTTATTGCTGCTCTTTACTACAGGTGTTGCCGGTATAACTTTATTTCTATTGTCTATTGAAATTTTAACGGCAGGCTGGCTACCGGTGTTTTCATTTTCAGTTATTTTTTTTGTATTTATATTAACCACTGCAGCTTCAATTGAAACGGTTGGTTTAATAATTTCTGTTTTGTCGGACAACGTGGTTCTTAAAGCCTGTGCAAATGCGCCAATGGTTTGATAACGGTTTTCCTTTTTTAATTCTAATGCTTTAAATAAAATATCTTCCAGGTCTTTGGTTATTTTATTGTTTAAGGCAGAAGGCCTTTTAATATCATTTAAAACCCTTTCATTGGCTTCAACAGGTATTACGCCTGTTACCAGGTGATATAGTGTAGCGCCTAAAGCATATACATCCAGTGCAGGCGAAAATGATGCAGCACCTTTATCAAGGTATTGTTCAAGTGGTGCATAGCCCTTGCTTCTGCCAAGAGGAGTGTGGCTGGTTTCTTCGTGGGTATCATTATACCGTTTACTTATACCAAAATCTATCAGCATTGCCCTGCCATCTCTTTTATTTATAAGAATATTACTGGGCTTTAAATCGAGGTGCAGGATACTTTTTGCATGTACCTCTTCCAGTGCATCTGCAATTTGTAAAATGTACTTTACCGATGTATCAATTGGTAATTTTTCGTTTTTTATTTTATCTTTTAGTGAATCTCCTTCAATATAATCCATCACCATGTAAGCTGTATTGTTCTCTTCAAAAACCTCGATAACCCTTACAATATTCGGATGGCTGAGCTTAGATAAAATCTCTGCTTCCTTCAGTAATTTTTCTTTAAACCTGCTGAAAATTTCTCTGCCTGTTGTAGATAAAATGGTAATGGAATTGGTATTGCCTTCCCTGCTGCAGAAGTCTTCAAAAAAAAATTCTTTAATGGCCACAGGTAACTGTGCATCAATTGAACCGAGGCTACCGCTTACCTTGGTAAACCACGTACTTTGATAGGTAATACCAAAACCTCCTTCGCCAATTTTTTTTTCTATGCGGTAGGTGCCATTTTTTAAATACGTATTTGCAGGAAGTTCCATGGTTATACAATTATTGTTTTTTGTTCTTCGTTATTTAAAATGGTTTTGCTTTCTTCTTCTTTTGTAGCCGATGGGTAAGGTGTTTTTAAAGTTATTTTTGTTAACCCAAGCTGAATAATGTCTTCATTATTTAAATATAGTTCGTTGCCTGGTTTTAATGGTTCGTTATTTATATAAGTGCCATTGGCGCTGTTATTGTCAAAAACCAAATATTCAAAAAAATCGGCTTTATTAACTGATACTTCAATAGTGATATGGCTGCGGCTGATAGTTTTATCATCTACTTCAAGTAAAACGGATGCAGTGTTATTTTCTGTTTTTCTACCAATAGTATTGCTGCCTGCTTTTAAAATATAAGTTTTTGTCTCTCCGGTAGCCGGTGTATATAAAAGCCAGCCGGCAGGATTATTATCTGCCGGTATTTCTTTTTCTACTTCGGGTAAAACAATTTTATTTACTGTTTTGCAGGAGGGACAGGTAAATACAGGTTTTTGTATGGCTTCATTTTCAATAACCACATTTACTTTTGTTTTGCATTTGCCACATTGTAATATCATCGGTATTAATTTTATTTTTCAGCCTCCCAGGCATCCACATCAGCATTATTATCAAAATCGTTTTTATCCGGGTTATTAATATCAAAGTCATCCTTTGGTGCAGCACCCAATGGATCTGCTCCGTCAATATTTCCATCTTCATCAGCATCATATATCACCATGTCTGGTTTTGCATCCTGGTCAGTATCGTAATATATTTTTTCGGGCTTGCTGTTATTGTCGGTATCTACTAAAATAACATCCGATAGTTTGTTATTCTCAAAATCAATCTTTATACCGTCTGCATTATTATCTCCATCTGTATCTACAAGTGATGCATGGTTTTTAACTTCAGCTTTGGGGTCATCGGGTAAAGCTGCAATTTCTACAATGTCTGGTGCTGATGCAAATGTTTCGGGCTCTACGGTTTGTTCTTCTGCAACCACTGTTACAATTGGTGCGGCATTCACTTCCTGTGCGGTTGTGTTTTGTTGCAGTTGCAAAGACTCCTGGATGCTGTTGTCATCTGTTTCTGTTTTTGCAGTACGATGCGTTTGGCTTGCTGCTGAATAAACCGGAGCATCATAACTCAAATCGATAGCATCTGTATTGATATCATTAAGATAGTTTTGCTTATCAAGTTCGCTCATACTATCCCACTCAGCTGCCGAAAAAGTATTGAACAACTGGCCATGCCAGGCAAATACACCGCCACTGCCAACTTCTTTCCTGGCTTGTTCATACGCCTGCGAAAAATTCATCGCATTATTTACAGTGCCGGCTATTTTCGATTCGGTTACAGGCGTATTTACAACTAATTCCGCTTTAGCTTCAGTAATTTCAACCTCAGGTAGATCATTGCCATCGTTATCTTTAAAAAGATGCAGCAGATCTATTGCAGCAATGCTTTCTATATTTTGTAACGCCACTACACTGCCTGCAGCTCCTGCAATAAAACCTCCGGCTACTGCAAGTGTTTGTTTTACCCTGTCTTTTTTTACAGTACTTTTTACTACTGCATCTGTTTGTTTTTTATTGCTGTCGATACCGGGCATAATAAAATATATTTAATCACTTAAAGCTAAACTATACAGGCAAAATTCCTATACCCGCCAATGGGTATTTATTCTTTTATCCAGCTTTCTTTACAAGAGGGGCATTTGTTTCTCTTTTCTAAATTAGCCCATGGGGCAGGGCCTAAAAAGAAATTACATTTTGGGCAACAATATTTCATTTTAAAATCTTCTTCAAGCAGTATCAGTTTTTCCTGCTTATCTGTAACCGTCATCGACATCTGGCTTAAACCACTGCCTACTACCGGGATAAAACTCAATAATCCCCTGATGATATTACCTTTTTTTGACGTATTCATCAGCTCAAGTTTTGTGGTAATATAGTTCTCATACACCTCTTTCAGTTTATAGAAGGTTTGTTCTGTTTCATCCCGTGGAGCCTGGATGATCTTGTTTTCATTATCCAGCAGGGTTTGCAGGTTAAACTGGTAGTGTGCAAATTTTATGATATCGTTATCTGTAACAGTTGTTTTCTTTATTTTTTTCCCATTTACAAAACTGCCATTGGTGCTGCTTAAATCTTCCAGTAAATAGTCACCATCTTGCAGCAAGGTAAGCGTGGCATGGTGGCTGCTGATTTCAGCAACATTAATCACAATATCATTATCCCTGCTTCTACCTATTTTTTTAATCATAATACTATCCTTAACAGATACCTAAATATATTGTAGATTTTTTAAACTACTAAATATATTACGCTGATAAAAATCAGCAGTTTTTTTTTAATACCGGCATATTAATTAACTTTATAGTATGGCTATATTAAAATTCAGGGTTTATTGGGAAGATGACGACAGTATTTATCGTGATATTGCAGTGCGTCATACACAAAATTTTCTCGACCTCCACAGTTGTATCTTAAAAAGTTACGAATTCGATTCAAAGCATAAAGCAACCTTTTACCGCAGTAACGACAATTGGTTAAAGGGCAGGGAAATTTCTTTGGAAAAATATGATAAGGAGTATAAAGCAGAACCATTTATTATGGCTGACACCCTGATCAGCTCAGAGATCAGCAATCCAAATCAAAAATTTATTTACGAATACGATTTTAATAAGTTCTGGCATTTTATGGTGGAGCTGATAAATGTTGATAAGGAAGAAAATAAAAAACTGGTATATCCCTGCTGTGTACGAACGGAAGGTATTGCCCCATCGCAATACGGTACAAAAGGGTTGGTTGACAGTCGCCTTGCAGAAATGGAAGAAAAGTACGACCTGCAGCCCGATGCTTTAAGAGAGGGCTTTAGTGAAGAAGGAGAAGATGGTGAGAGTATTGGTGGAGAAGAGGAGGAAGCTACAACTGATGAAGGAAATGATGGATTTTAATTCCAGGTAAAATTTAAAATAGAATAGTTCAAAGAGTTCTTTACAAACTCAGTTAACTATGATGACTAATAATCTGCAACAAAGTTCTCAACCCACATTTGGCAATAAAACCTGCATCATTATTGCCGGCCCTACGGCAGTTGGTAAAACAAGTCTCGCCATTCAATTGGCGCAACAATTGGGCACACAAATTATCTCGGCTGACAGCCGCCAGTGTTTTAAAGAATTAAATATTGGGGTGGCAAAGCCTTCGCAGGAACAATTACAACAGGTAAAACATTATTTTATTAATTCACACTCGGTTAACGACGAGGTGAATGCGGTTGTGTTTGAACAATATGCATTACAAAAAGTAAATGAAATATTTGCACAACACGATACCGCTGTAATGGTTGGTGGCACCGGCTTATACATAAAAGCCTTTTGCAATGGCATTGATGCGGTACCGGCAGTTGATATAGCGATACGGGAAAAAATAATTGCAGGTTATGAATTACTTGGTTTGGAATGGCTGCAAACAGAAGTACAAAAAAATGATGCTGCTTATTTTACCAAAGGTGAAATAAAAAATCCACAGCGCTTAATGAGGGCTTTGGAAGTAAAATTATCCAGCGGCCAATCTATACTTGATTTTCAAACGCAACAAAAAAAACAACGGAATTTTAATATTATAAAACTTGGGCTGGAATTGCCAAAAGAGGAATTGTATAAAAATATAAACTCCCGTGTTGATGAGATGATAGTGCAGGGTTTAACTAAGGAGGTGGAAGACCTGTATCAATACAAAAAACTTAATTCATTGCAAACCGTTGGTTATAAAGAATTGTTTGATTACGCAGATGGTGCACTGCCTTTAGAGAAAGCTATAGAACAAATTAAATTAAATACCCGCCATTATGCCAAGCGCCAGATGACCTGGTTTAAAAAGGATGTGGAGATGAAGTGGGTATCTCCGCATCTTCCTGTATCTGCAGTACTGGAAGAAATTTCATTGGGAAAGTAGCCTTATAATTTGGTACAGGTGCGTTTGTGTTTACCTCTTTTTCTTCTTTAGTGCCTTCTAACGAAACCCCCATTGCCTCAATTTTTATTCCTGTTATTTTTTTAGCTTCATTTCTAACAAAAACTGCAGTGCCGTTGTAAGATGGAATAGTGAATTTATCAGTATCTCCTTTTTCAATAACAGTACTGCCCAGCGTTGAACTTAACTGCAAAGTGCCGTTATCTATCACTACATTTATTTCGGTGAAAAGGCTTCCCTGCGAAAAGATATATTTTCCGGTGTACTGCTGAAAAGTATTTTCTGCCTTTAAAGAAAAATAGGCCGCAGTAAATATTAAAAGGAAAAGTGTAACTTTTTTCATGGCTGCTTAGTTTACTATAAAAATACGTAATGTGAGTGAAAAAAGTTACACTTTCGAAAAATTTTTCTTAAAATTTAAAACCAACTGTTGCCACAATATTTCCACGTTGCTGTTTCAGGCTGGCATAAGTATTAGCTCTGTCTTCCAACCTGTAGGGCAGGTCCACATCTTTTGAAATGTTATGTACATAGGTAACATCAATAAACATCCCCTTGTTTCTATAGCCCAGTCCACCACTTAACAACATCCTGTTGGCTTTATAAGGCGCATTTTTATAAGGGTTTCCATAATAGGCAAAACCTAACCTGCCCATAACGGTATTAAACTTTAATTCACCACCTACTCTGAAATTGAATGCCCCTTTATATTCGCTTTTAATTACCGATGCAAGCTCTTTATAATAAACTTTTTCTTCGTCAGTAGGGTTTTCATTATCACTGTTAAACCTCGATGTATTGTGTGCAACATATTCCGCATCGGCAGTAATAAAAGCCCGTTGTTTTTTTGTGTTAGATACTTCCCTGAAAACATACGACGCACTCAGCATTACTTTAAATGGAGTGGATTGTATGTAGTTAGCTTTACCGGGCTCACCATTTGTAAATGTAGTGGAACTGGCATTTACGGTGGTATCGCCTCTTGGCCACCAGGGTTTTTCTATCTGGTTTTTTATTGTTGTGGTTCTAGTATCAGTTAACCCCATAACAGTAGGTGTGTGTATGGCAAGACCTAAACGTATATATTCCTGGGGGCGATAGATGATGCCCAACTTGGCATTTAAACCAAAACCTTTTGTAGTAAAGTCATCTGTATATTCAAATTGCTTAAAACTATTCTGGTTATTATTAGAAGTATCCGATTCCTTAAAATTGGTAACGCTTTTATACATTACAATTGGCATACCTATCGTTCCGCCAAAAAACCATTTGTCCTGGTGATTATGGGCAAACCCAAGAGCTAATTCTGTAATACCGCCAGAAGTGGTACGGCTCATTTCCTGTTTTAAAGCCTGTCCTGCATCTAAAATAAATTCAGGCACAGCTTTTACTTTTATTTCTTTTTGCCCATTGGTGCCGGTAACAGTAAACGTATCTATTAAATAAGAAAGCAGGGCTGGAGCAGATCCATACGGGTATCTGGAATTTGAGTTTAAAACATCATCAATGGTATAACCATACCTGGCGTTAGCTTTTGCAAACTCCTCAGCAAATTGCTCACTAAAAGAGCTGTAGTTGTTTAACCCTTTATACACAATACTGTTATTGAAGTTTGCAGTTTGTGTAACTGCAAAACTTATGGCGTTACTTACATCTTTTTTATATCGTGTGCCAAAGCCCCAAACCCAGCCACTGGTACCAAAACCCATCGCATTCTTTTTGCTTTTATTAGCTGTTTCCCTGAAATTTATTTTATTGTTCGTAAGTAAAAAACCGGGGGTTAAAATAAACTCGTTGGTTTTATAAAAACCAAGACCGGCAGGATTTACAAAAGTAGCTGTAATATCTCCGCCCAAAGAGCCCATAGCACCTCCAATAGCCAGGTTACGTGCCGATCCGTTTTGAGGATAAAAGGAATACCGCAATGCATCTTCGGGAGTTTGAGCATAAATTGCAGAGCAGGTAATAAGATTTATTAAGAGTAAATATCTTTTCATAACGTTAATAGTTTAGCCTTCCAAAATATTGTTTGGTAAAAATTGAACTGTGAGCCTTAAAATATGCTTTGTTCATTGCTGTAATGCCCAAAGGAAAAGTTATTATCAACCGCCTCTTCCCGGCCTTGAAACACTACCTGAACTGCCGCCTGATGAAGAACCTCCGCTACTGCCGGATGAACTGTTTGAAGATGGGGCTGGTGTATAGGTTCTGGTATTATTATTTGATGAAGAATTGTTGTTGCTGTTAGAGCCTGGTGTAAACACTTCTCTTAAAACATTACCAATTTTACTGCCACTATTATTGCTGTTATTGTACTGCCTCGATGGTTTAACCCACATATTGCTGGTGCCGGTTTTAGGATTATTGCTTGTTACAGCAGTACTGTAATTTTTATACGAATTGAGATTCACCATTCTTGGTGTGGAATTCACTGGCGCTTTTGCAACAACTATTGGATAATAAACCGGCCTAGAATAGTAAACAGGATTATAGTAATATCCGTAATTGTTACAATTGCAGGTACAATATTTATAAGGGCTGTTATTGTAACTGTAGTCATAATCATTGTTAAAATCTCTCCACCTGCGGTCACGTATCTGCATTCTTATTCTTGCGTCGTCTGCAGAGGTTTCTGTCTGCCGGGCTTCATCACGATTCCTGTCATCGTTACGGGTTTCATCAACAACCCTTACCGGAGAAAAATAAACATCATCTGGCGTTTGGCCGCTTTTATATGCGGTGCTGCAACTGCTAAAAGCGGCTGCAGATAAAGCGATAAGTAAAATTTTAGCGTTCATGGCAATAGTTTTAAACGATTAAAAATGAAGTTACTACTTTTGTGCAGTTTTAACGCACTATAAAGATAGCTCAAATGTTTTGCCAAAAGACAGTAAAGTTTATTGAAGTGATGTTAAAGATGTGCTAAACAACCTTCTACATACCATAAATGGAAATTATGGAGTGCATAAAGGCAAAACTTACACAACCGTTAAGGAGTAAGCACCGAAAAGAAAACAATATTTTTAATAAAACACAATCATCTCCCATTGGGGGATAGGGCAAAAATGAGTAAAGAATTAACATCAAGAGCAGAAGATTATTCGCAATGGTATAATGACCTGGTTATTAAAGGCGGCCTTGCCGATTACTCAGCCGTACGGGGCTGCATGGTTATAAAACCTTATGGTTTTGCCTTATGGGAAAACATGAGAGACCAGTTAGATAAAATGTTTAAAGATACCGGGCATCAAAATGCTTACTTCCCTTTATTCGTTCCTAAAAGTTTGTTTGAAGCAGAAGAAAAAAATGCAGAAGGTTTTGCAAAGGAATGTGCTATTGTAACGCATTACCGTTTAAAAAGCGACCCGGATAATAAAGGTAAACTGATAGTAGATCCTGAAGCAAAATTAGAAGAGGAACTGGTGGTAAGGCCAACCAGCGAAGCAATCATTTGGAGTACTTATAAAGGCTGGATACAATCTTACCGTGACCTGCCGATCCTGATCAACCAATGGGCTAATGTGGTGAGATGGGAAATGCGT
>JAYVJU010000221.1:0-7712 GCA_043769035.1 Ferruginibacter sp. | reverse complement strand
GTTAACTGCAATTGCATCATTAATGCACCAATTAAAGCACCTGTAAACCCCGATACACTCCATACACCATGAAAGGAAGACATGATGGTACGGCCATATAAATTTTCTGCATTAATGCCCTGTGTGTTTACCGAAATATTGCACATATTACCGCATACACCAAAAAAGAAAAGGCATAATGCCAAATGCCAGGGTTTTGTAGCAAGACCAATATTGGTTAATGCAACAGCATAGCATGCGGCTGCAATACGCAAAACTGTTTTACTGCCAAACCTTGTAACAGCCCTGCCGCTGAAAAACATGGTGAGTATTTGCCCAACAGGCAATGCTAATAAAATGCTGCCCAGTGCGGCTTCGCTTAAATGCAGCGATGTTTTTATATCCGGTATGCGGCTGGCCCAGCTGGCAAAGCAAATGCCCTGGCAAAAAAAGAATACCGATACAGCAATGCGGATCTGCTGTTTGGAATATATTGACGATGAATTAATAGTTGTGCTCAAATTATATTGTAATGGCACAAAGATAATTTAAAAAAATTTCCTTTAAACTTATCCAATTCTGTACTGGTATTATTGCTGAGGCTGAGCACTTATTTTACTTAAAACACTTACCGCAAATTTATTGCCAGGGTCAAGCTGCAATACTTTTTCCATATCTTTTTTAGATGCTGCAAAATTTTTAATATCATAATAAATAGCTCCCCTGAAGATATAAGCATTTTTATAAGCCGGGTCAATTGCCAATGCTTTTTCGAGGGAAGCAATAGCCATATCGTTAAACAGCACTCCTTTTTTATTTAATGCAACAGCTTTATCAACATATAATTTGGGCCTGTTGGGTGCAAGTATTAAAGCTTTATCAAAATCGGCAATGGCAGAATCGGGGTAATTTAAAGTGTTGTAAATAACACCCCTGTTGTTTAACGCCTCAAAACCGGAAGGGTCAAGCTGTATTGCTTTTGAAATATCAGTTAAAGCCTGTTGGTATTGTTTTTTGCCAAAAAATACCTGCGACCGGTTAACGAATGCCTTGGTATAATCAGGTTTTAATGCAATGGCTTTATTATAATCGGTTAGGGCATAAGCTGTATCGCCATTGTCGTTATAGGCTATGCCACGGTTATAATAAAACTGGGCATCTGCTGGTGCCATAGCAATACCGGCGGTATAATCAGCAATTGCTTTAGTGTGGTTCTTTATTTTAGTATAACTCAATCCCCGCTGAAAATAGCCATTTAAGTATTGTGGGTTAAGCAGCAGTGTTCTTGTATAGTCATAAATTGCCGAATCGTATTGGCCGGAAAAATAATAAGCCTGTCCACGGTTATACCAGGTGGTAAAAACTCCTGTGTTTAAATTTAAGGATGCTGTATAGCTTTTTATTGAGGCAGCATAATTTTTAGCCTCATATTGCTGCTTGCCGGTTTCAAAAAACTGCTGGTAGGTTTGGCTTAATGCCGGTGTGCAAACAGCAATATACAGGAGTACTGAAAAAAAGCGTTTCATTTTATTACTTTGTTTTTTATGTACTAAATGTAAGGCTTGTGCAGGGATAAATATATACCGTTTATTGGGTATTTTATTGCTTTACATACAGCTCTTCCCAAAGCATTGCGGTATCTAAGGCAAAAATGTTTTCGACAGCAGCATCAATTATTATCCAGCTGCCTTCTTCAATTTCTGTTTCTAATTGACGGGGATCCCAGCCACAATAGCCAACAAACAATTTAATGTCATTTTCCGGCTGGCTGTAATTATTGATATGTGTAACGGCCTGTTCAAAATTTCCACCCAGGTAAATACCATTGGCGGTTTTTGTGCCGCCTTCAATAATATCGGGCCGGCGATGCAGAAAAAAAATTTTTTCGTTTTCAACAGGGCCACCATCAAATAAAGGAAAAGTTCGGGAGGTTTTAAATTCCATCAATTCATTAAATGCCCGGGGAAAAATATGGTTGATCACAAAGCCCATGGCTCCTTTACCATTGTACTCACAAATAAAAATAACAACCTTATCAAAATTCGGGTCATCCAAAACTGGCGAACTGATTAGTATGGAGCCGGGTTTGATTGTCATGGTAGCAGAAAGTTTGTTTACAGCATTTAATAAATAAATATGTCGTACTTGCCTTTCTTTTTATTAAAAACACCTACATATAATTTTTCGTTCCGTTCAATTATAAATGAACTGTTTTTTTCAAGGTCATCAATCTTTTTATCGTTAGCTATTTTATCAATTGATGTAACAAGATTTGTGGTAGTTGACGGCTGCAATGTTTGTAATGAAAATTTTGAGTGGGCAAATAAAAACTTATTTCTTGATAAAGTTAAATAGGGAACAACGCCAAAAGCGCCAACAGGAGTAAAAAGGTAAAAGCCAATGTAGCTGGTAGCAAAGCTCAATAATGTTCCATCAATACCTTCGGTCATTACAAAGCTTCCAAATGTTATAATCAAACTGTCATTGTCTGCTTTTCCAGCCTTCATAAACAGCAATCCTTTATTTTTTCTACGTAAAAACCGTCTTTCATTGGTTAATTCTTTTTCTTCATCTTTCGATCCATAAGTGCCAATTTGCCTTAAATCAGAGTGAACAATGCTGTACAGCGAATTATCATCTTCTGCTTCGTATTTCTTTATCAGTTCTTTTGTGTTAAGATTGTAAATACTGTATTCCAGCATAGCTGCATTTGAATTTTGAATGATAAGCAGAGAGTCGTATGCTGTTGCTATAGGAATTTTTTCAACAGGTGTGCCTGTTTTGTCAGGCCTGATTTTATTTATCAGAAAATTTTTAAAAGATACATTTCCATTATTCCGGTTTAGCTGCAGTAAATGTACCCCTGCATTGTATGGCGTTCCTGAAATTATAAAAATAGCAGTATCATTATAAAATAGCTGGTTAGCGGGTGATATCTGGTATTTGCTTGGATTTTTAAGGTCGGATACAAAAAGGCTACTAAGGACGGCAGGATATTTAACAGCAAAAAATTTTCCTCTTTCTTTTATCTCCTCTTTTGTAAGTGATTGTTCCGGTAATGTAAAATCCCGTTGCAGAAAAATACCCCTGCCCGGAAAATAATTGTACAAAAATACTTTCTCTTGTTTTGGGCTTAATGTTAAAAAAGAAAATTTGTCTGTACCGGGCAGTGTTGCTATTATACGTTCATCTTTGTAATGCTCCTGTAATGCCAGTGCTGCAGCTTTTTTATCGATGCCTGTTTCAAAATCAAGCTGCCAGATTTCTATTCCTTTATTGTTTGCATAAATCTCATACACATTTTCGGCCGTGCAATATTCTTTTAAAAACAAAGGTTTTTTGCTTTTTTCAGAAAAGGAAACAGAATCTGCCGGCAGGGTGTATTTCTTTTTCAGGTTAAACATTGTGTCGTAAAGCATCCTTGTAATTATTCCCTTGCTTTGCTGCTCTAAAACAAAAGTGCTGTTATGCGGATTAAAATACCCAACAGCATCCGCATCTTTTTCGTTTGCAGAAATAGGAATATAAATTTCATACAACTGTGAAAATACAGGACAAATGCAGGTGTTTAACAGCAGCAATAACAGGGTAATTTTTTTTATACTCATAATAAAGCGGATAACTTGCTATAAATATAAAAGATATTTCTTAGTCAGCCAGCTTCCAGATTTTTACATCATCAATCAGCTGCCTGCTTTTGGTACTGCGTATAGCAAACCAGCCTTCGGTAAAAGGGTTGCTGTCGGTAAATTCAAAAAACAGTATTTCATTTACATAAAATTTACTGGTGCCGTTTATAAAAGATATTTTAATATGGTAAGCTGTGTTAGGTTTCAGCAAGTGAGTACTGTCAGTAAATTCTCCTGTAATTTTTAATTCACCTTTACCATCGTACCGGCGCATTCTGGTAGTGGTGTTGTAATTGCCGCCCATGCCAACATAATACATTTGCAGCGAATCATATTCTTTAAAACCGCCTTTACGGGTAAACATTTTTTGTTTAGGATCTGTAGCCATCCAAAATTGATTAAGGTCGCTTAAGCGGTCGTTTCGGCCGCTGTCTATTACAATTGTACGGGTGTATTCAATCTCAAAATTGCCTTTAAGCGGTTGTTTATACCAAACTGTAACACCATTTTCTGTATCTAAAACCAGTTTGCCTTTTTGTACGGATACAGAAGAGCCTTTAACCGGTATGGTTTCAATAATCCAGTTGCTGTCTAAGCTGCCGTTATTAAAAGCATCAGCAAAAATTAATTGCCGTTGTTGTGCAACAGCAGACAACGAAAATAGTAATAATGCAATTGAAGTTAGATATGTATGCAGCATGGCAGCAGGCTTTACGTGAAGATAAAATTTGTTTGCTGTAAACCACAGCCGTTCAGGATGCAACAGGACACTTCCGGTACTTTATTCCAGTATTTTACAAACTTAAATATTAGTGCTATGTTATATGAATTTTTCTCCCTTAAAAAGGTGCTTGTTGTAAGCCTGTTTTTATCTGTTAGTGCAGTAGCTCAAACTCCCAAAATGGATTGGGTAAGTAAAGTGGGCGCAAAGTCTTTTCCCACTTCTAAAAAAGTATTTAATGTAAATGATTACGGCGCTGTAAGCGATACGGTTACCATAAACACTAAAGCCATACAAAAAGCGATTGATGACTGTGCAGCTAAAGGTGGTGGTATTGTTACATTTAAGCCGGGCACTTATGTAAGTGGCAGCATCTTTGTAAAGAGCAATGTAGTATTGCAAATAGATAAAGGGGTATTAATCCTCGGCTCTCAAAATTTTAATGATTACCCTGATATTAATACAAGGATTGCAGGACTGGAAATGGTATGGCCTGCAGCACTCATTAATTTAATTGATGTGAAAAATGCAGCACTTACCGGTAAAGGTATTGTAAATGCAAGAGGTAAATTTTGCTGGGATTTATATTGGAAAACACGTAAAGAATATGATTCAAAAGGGTTACGCTGGATTGTGGACTATGATGTGAAAAGAGTAAGGACAGTACTGGTACAAAATTCAGAAAACGTAACAGTGAAAGACCTCACTTTTAAAAACGCTGGCTTTTGGACGGTACAATTATTATACTCTGCAAAAATTACTGTTGATGGCGTAGTGATAAAAAATAACGAAGATGGCAGCGGCCCAAGTACAGATGGTATTGATGTGGATTCATCTACCTGGGTATTGATACAGAATTGTGATATTGATTGCAACGATGATAATTTTTGTTTAAAAGCTGGCAGAGATTGGGATGGCTTACGGGTAAATAAACCTACTGCTTATGTGGTAATTCGAAAATGTTTGGCAAGAAGAGGAGCTGGCCTGGTAACATTGGGTAGCGAAACTTCGGGTGGCATCCATCATATTTTAGCAACCGACCTGTATGCAAAAAATACCGATAATGGCCTGCGTGTAAAATCTGCCTTCACCCGTGGCGGCGTGGTGGAAGATATTTATTTTCAAAACTCTGTTTTAGATTCAGTAAGAAATGTATTTCAGTTTAATTTGAACTGGTACCCGGCTTACAGTTATTCCGAATTGCCAAAAGGGTATAGCTATGATTCCATTCCTGCACATTGGAAATCGATGCTGCAAAAAGTAACACCGGCAGAAAAAGGTATTCCTGCTGCTAAAAATTTCTACATTACAAATATTACTGCGACAAATGCAAAAGTTGCTTTTGATGCAGTGGGTTATAAACAATCAACATTAAAGAATTTTGTATTTACCAACAGTACAGTTTCTGCAGCTGTATTAGGCACCCTGGAATATACGGAAGGATGGAAGTATAATAACTTTACACTTAGTATTGATAAAAATGCACCACCAAAAAAAGTTACAGGTATAGAAAATGAAGAGCGGTTGAAATAAATCCTTACTTCACTAATTTTTGCGAACCTGCCTGGCGGCAGACAGGTTACACTAATTACACGAATTGTTCAAGCAAGGTAGCCAGGCGAATTCGTGTAATTAGTTTTAATTCGTGTAATAACAATCTATATTAAATTCAAAAGTACTTACACCTCTCAATGCATATGGTCAAGCACCAATTCATGTTTGTTGTGTGCTTCCGTTAGTTTTCTTTGCACTTCATAAGCAACAGGTGCATACTCAGCAAACTTCATATTAAAACGGGCACGTCCCTGTGTTAAACTTCTTAATGATGAAGAGTACTGGTACATTTGTGCCAACGGAACTTTTGCAGTAATTTTTTGAAAGTGACCTTCTGCTTCCATTCCTTCCACCACAGCCATTCTTGTTTGCAAATCACCCATTACAGCACCTACCTGGTCATCAGCACAAAAAACTTCCACTTCATATACCGGCTCAAGCAACTGTGGGTCTGCATTGGTAAAGGCTTCACGGAAAGCCTGTAATCCGGCAATCTTAAACGAAATATCATTACTGTCAACGGGATGCATTTTACCATCATACACACTTACCCTTACGTCTCTTACATAACTTCCTGTCAACGGACCATTCTGCATTTTCTCCATCACGCCTTTTAAAATAGAAGGTAAAAAACGGGCATCAATGGCGCCACCAACAATACAGTTTAAAAATACCAGTTTACCACCCCAGTCTAAATTTATTGTTTCGGTGGCACGTACATTTAATCCATGTGGCTGGGGCATGCCTTCATACCAGGGTTCAATCCGCATATATACTTCTCCAAACTGCCCGGCACCGCCACTTTGTTTTTTATGGCGGTAGTTTGATTCTGCCATTTTACGAATGGTTTCCCGGTAAGCAATTTTCGGTTTATCAAATCTTACATCGAGGTTATGGATGTGTGCAATTTTCCATTGTAAAACCTGCAGGTGTAGTTCGCCCTGGCAATGCAGTAGTATCTGTTTCAGTTCCGGCGATATTTCAAAATGTACCGTAGCATCTTCTTCAATTAAAGTGTGTAATGCCTGCGATAGTTTTTCTTCTTCGCCTTTATTTATTGTAGCAATGGCAATGGTAACATTTGTTTTAGGAAATACAATAGGCTCCAGTTCTATATTAGCACCTTTGTCGTGCAGGGTATTGTTTACATGTGTACTGCGTAATTTAATGGTGGCACCAATATCTCCTGCTACCAATTCCTGTACAGGAATGCGGTTATGTCCTTCCAGCAATAACAACTGGTTTAATTTTTCTGTAACACCGGTATTTTCATTTACCAGCTCACTGCCTGCTTTTATAGTGCCGCTATAAACTTTAAATAAACTTAACTCACCTATATGCGGTTCTATAATGGTTTTAAAAATAAAAATACAGGTCGGCCCGTTTGCATTGCAAGGCAATTCTTTACCGGCTTTTGTTTTTTGTGGCGGCATTTCATTTGCAGATGGGCAAACATTATCTATAAAACCCATAATGCGGCCGCTACCCATATTTTTTTCTGCTGATGCACAGAACAAGGGAAAGATATCATGTTTGATCATAGCATTGTGTAAGCCGGCTTTCATATCATCTTCACTTAATTCACCCTGCTCAAAATATTTTTCCATTAAGCCTTCATCATTTGAAGCAATGGTTTCCACCAGTTCTTTATGCAATTGATCTGCTTTTTCTTTTTCAGTATCGGGGATAGGTAATTTTTCTGGCTTGCCGCCCTGGGGGCCAAACTTATACATTACCATATTTAATACATCTACAATGCTGTTAAAACCTGCGCCGCTTTGTACAGGATATTGTACCGCCACCACATTGGTACCAAAATGTGCTTTGGC
>JAYVJU010000220.1:0-17942 GCA_043769035.1 Ferruginibacter sp. | reverse complement strand
CCACCCTGCCAAATAGAATGCAAGCACCCATGCAAAAAGAAAGTTCCCAATTACCATTAAAGCCATTCCTTTCATCATTGCTTTTTTATCGGGTCGCATGTTGGGGTCGTAACCCATTTCCTTTGACCAGGCTTTTGCAAAGAGTGCTGCATACCAAATAAAACCTAAAACGAAATTGATAACAACGGCTATAAGTACGGCAATAAAATTTATGTGTATCGGCATGATGTTATTTTTTTAGTTGATTAAGTATAATTGATTCCATTCTGTTAAATGCAGAACCCCAACCGTTGTAGAAGCCCATCTTCTCTTGTTGCTTGCAGTATTCTTCCGTAGCATGAATAACGCTAAAAGTAAAATTGGTTTTGTCTCCATCAGCTTCAAACTCCACATGTAATTCAACGCCTTCTGTCATAGGTTTAAAATCTGCGGTGGTTACAATTTTTTTGTTAGGTTCAATTTCTAAGTATGTCCCTTCCGAAATAAATAAATTACCGTCAGGCATTGGCATCGTGTATTTCCATTTGCCGCCAACTTTAAAGTTGTGTTCAATCACATTTATTTTCATTCCTGGTGGAGCCCACCATTGTACAACATGGTCAGTGTTTGTCCATGCTTCCCAAACTAACTTAACAGGTGCTTCAATAACCTTTTTTATGGTTAATGTTCTGTTCGCTGCATTATTTGCGTTGCTCATTTCTTTTTGTTTTTAGTTTTTAATTTATTTACATATTTTTCAAAAGAGTCAATCCTTTCTGTCCATTGCTTTTGATACTGCTCTAACCACAAGAAAGCAGGAATTAAACTTTGCGGTTTGATTTTGCAGTAGCGTTCCCTTCCTTTTTGTTCTATTTCAACTATTCCGCATTCAGTCAAATGTTTTATGTGTTGCGAAACGGCTGGTCGGCTTATGTGAAATTTGTCAGCAATGGCATTAAGTGTCATAGACTCTTTTGCAAGAAGGTCTATAATCTGTCTCCTGTTTGGGTCAGCTATTGCTTGAAAAATATCCCGTCTTGCTTCTGTTGGCATAATGCGTAAGTAAATCCTTACTCAAATATAAGTGTAAGTATTTGGTTACGCAAAATATTTTGTCAATTATTTTTTGTTAGCGGAGAAATGTTGGAGAAGCCGTCGGTTAGCAGGATGTCGTTATACAACGACCGCTAACTTATAAATATACGCAACTCCAGTAATTTTAAGTCTTAGTTTTAATGTTTTTCTGTACCAGCCTTTCCCGGCCTGGGTTCGTGTCTTCACGAACCTTCTGCTAAAGTCTTTGAAATAATCTTTGCTTAAAGTGACTAATTTAATTTAGCTGAATTATTTTTTTAAGTATAGCATACTATTGTTAAGCTTGAGGATTGTGGCGAATGGTTCGTGAAGACAGGAACCCAAGGCTGAGACCTTTTATTCTTTTGTCAATTTTTGGGTGGCTTTATCATCCCAAATAATAACTCTTTGTTCTGTACTTGATGTAACAATTTTGTCTCCTTTCCTGTTCCAGGATACACCCCATAAATAATCTTTGGAGTTACCTTCGTAAATGAGATTCATTTTTTTGTCCCAAATTCTTAGTGCATCACTCGCTGTTGCCAATCTGTTTCCTTTTGAATTCCAACTTATATTTCTGTATGCGCCTTTGCTTTTGCTAATTGATTTTATTAAGTCTCCATTTTTGCTCCAAATTTGAAGTAAGGGTTTGTGGTTATTTTGATTGTCTCCATAGTCGCCGGTTACAAAAAAATCACCCGACTTGTGCCAGGCAACACATAATAAAAGCACTTGCTCTGGCCTATGAATAATTGTGTTTAATAATGTGCCGCTAATATCATACATTCTTATTTTGTCGCCAACAGTAATAAAGGTATTCTTTTTTGGATGCCAGTCAATTGAAGTAATGCTCTTTGTATTTTCCTGTTTGATTGTACGAATTAATTTACCGGCTATATCAAATATTGAAATCTGCCCATCATTATCTGCAACAGCCAAAAGATCACCTGAATAATTCCAATCTATTCCTCTTGCCCCATCAGCCGAAATTCCTTCCAGTTCTATTATTTTATCCGTTTCAAAATTCAGAATACGAACCTTTTCACTGGAAAATTGTGTTGCAACAGCAAGTATGTTTTTAAATGGATGCCATTTGATACAAGTGATTGTATTTTTTGTCGGATAGGATTTAAAGAGTTGTAAATCCTTTGCCGAATATATTTTCAACGTATCGATGTTTCCACCAATTGCAATATACTTTCCATTTGTACTCCAATCAGTTGTCCAAAGAATTTTTTTGTTTGCAGCATCCTGGCAAAAAGCTTGATTGCAAAGTGAGTTTAGCAGAACAATAAAAACTATCAGTATTTTTTTTCTCATTATCATATGTTGCTGAGTTTGAGGATTGTGGCGAATGGTTAGTGAGGACAGGAACCAAGGCGAAGGGCAGTCCTTCTCAGCTTACATTGTCAAACCGAAAACTTAAATTATACTTTGTCAAAGTTATATTTGTTAATGCTTTTGCTGCATAGAAAAGTCGGCTGTCGAAATCAGAAGCAACTAAAATTCCACGAATTTTTTCTGTTACGCCACTTTCTTTTAATGCACCGATGTATCCCAAAATTTGTCCTAACGCAGCATCTTTTGCTTTGCCCGCTTTTGTTTCAATGATAACATAGTCGCCATTTTTATCTTTACAAAGTATATCAATAAAACCTGCGTCTGTTTTATACTCTCTGCTTACAAGTGTTAAACCTTCTTCAATTTCAGTCAACCTGTTTGAAAGATATATTTGCAAATCTTTTTCAATTGAAATTGCAAACTCTGTCACGGCTTGTTCCTCAACAATTTCTTCTTCTACTAAGTCGCCTTTTTCAATGAGGTCTGTCAATTCAATTTTGCCTGTGCTAATTTGTGAACGATACCAGGCATAGTGACTTTCTTTCCATCTGCTGTTAGGAAAGTGTTCCAAAACAAGCTGTGTCAAAGTCTCGTATGGTGGCATTTTTCCGTTTGAAATTGTCTGATCAATTACAAGTTGTCGAATGGAATTATATTGTCTCATAATTTTTTACTGTCGAGTTAAAGTTTGCTTGCGGATTGGCACCAACACTTAAATATACAAACTCCATCACTTTAAAGCCTTCGTTTTTGATAATTTTCTTTCCCAGCCTTTCTCCGCTTCAATAAAAGCTCCACAATGGTATACCGTTGAACCGAGCGTGGCAACGATGATGCCATGAAAAACAAAAGCCCGTCACCAAAATAAAAAAAGCCTGTGTTGCCACAGACCTTTTTTTGGTACTTGTATTATCCTAAAACTGATGTTATAATTTTATAGTTAACCCAATTTTTCCGCCGGAGAAAGCATTGCCGCCACCAAACTCCAGGTTAAGGCCAACTTTGTTGGTAAAGTAATACCTGCCGCCAATTTGTGCAGCCAAACCTACACCGGATGTGTTATCGCCATAATATCCATCGGGTGAACGCCAGGAATAATAACCGAGGTTAACCCCTGCATAAAAATCGTACTGCGATGGTATGTGCATGATGGTATTGAAATGATAATTGGCATTACCGGAAATACCGATGATGCTGTGGCGGTAACGGTTGTTCTTCCAGTTTTCCCTGTAAGAACGGAAAGATAATTCGCCGCCCATGGTAATATCTTTATGTACCCCAAAATCTAACCCGGCATAAACAGGTACGCCCCAGCCCGATAAACCAAGGCCGATATTGAATTGTGCTTTACCAACCGGTAAAGGGTTTTGGCAATAAGCAAAAGCAAGTGTAAATAACAATGCTGTGCTGAATAATAATTTTTTCATGTTGAGATTGTTTTGGTAATTCTTTTATTCTTCTTCAGTTGTTGTAGCTTCCTTAACTTGTTTGGTAACCAAACCGGCGACAGCGAATTCTAACACAGTACCCAGTATTCTTTTAATTGGATTACGTGTGGTACCAATTAAAACTTTTTTAGACAGGTAACCTGTTGCAAGGCCAATGGCATTATTGATCAACCCATTTTTTATATCGGGTAATGAAGTAATATCCTGGAAGCCTTTTTTTAAAAGGTTCATCGGCTTTAAACTATCGTAAGTAATATGAAACTGTTCCCTTAATAATTTCAATTCGCCGGCCTGCTTTTGTTGTAAAACGGCAATAGCATCTTTTAAAGCATCAGCCTGGTTGTTGTTTTTCATAAACTATTGTGCTGTTGCAGTTGTGTAATAATAGTATTGCTTATGGGTTCTTTTATCCACTGCCTGCGAAAAATATAAAGCACAGCACCAATCAACGCATAAAAGCCGGCTGTTACAAAAAAGCCGTAGTAGGTTTTGCCCAGCAACTCTCCTATCCATAAAGAAAGCCCGACAGTAATGCTTAAAATAAACAATGCAACAACAATAGTAATTACCAAT
This sequence comes from Ferruginibacter sp., assembly GCA_043769035.1. Lineage (GTDB taxonomy): Bacteria > Bacteroidota > Bacteroidia > Chitinophagales > Chitinophagaceae > Ferruginibacter. The sequence continues at coordinate 13,527 of JAYVJU010000220.1, read as the reverse complement.
TGTGTGACTAAAGATGACATTACATTAGCTGTTTTGTCAATAATTTTCAGCTTAACCAACTCCACGCTGGTTCTGCTGTAATTTTCAGCCCTTTCAAAAAGCAATTCTATTGCTGTTGCATTGTTGTCCATAGCTTGATTTTAAAATACCTGTATTTTAATTTAATGCTTTCTTTACTTCAGCCTTAGCATCTTCGTATTTTAGTTTGCCATCGGCAACCAGTTCCTCTCCACCATTAACAATACTTTTATACTTATTGCTGATGGCATCAAGTGCTTCGTTAAATTTGTCTTTAACGTCATTAGCGTATCCTTCGCCTTTGCTTGCGATTTTTTTCCTGGTATTTGATCCTTTATCTGGTGCAAATAAAATACCCAGTACGGCTCCGGCGGCCACGCCAGCCAGTAACCCTAATACAACTTTTCCTGATTTCATAGTTTTGTGTTTTATGTTAATAGAATTAATAAGAGAATAATAATGATGATAGCGCCTACAGAAAGATAAACACCGTTATTGACTGCTTTAAGGCCTGATTGTACCGCAAGCACTTCCTTTTTCAACGCTTTCTTTTCAGCAGCATCTAAATTGGTTTTGTCCATATTGTTTATTTCAGTCAACCGCAGCAGCAGTTTACCTGCTTCGGCAGAATCTGAATAATTAACTACGGCTGATGCTGCAGTTGTTGCGGCATTGATTTGCTGGGGTAAAAATGTTAACGACAAGCATGTTGCCATTATACAAAGAGCAGTTTTTTTCATTTTTATTTTATTTAAATTGGTTTATTTCCCTGAATGACCCTTAACAGAATGGCAATTACTGCAATTACCAGCAGCACATGAATGATGCCTCCTGCATGAAACCCTAAAAAGCCGACTAACCACAGCACTACAAGAATTACGGCAACTATGTAAAGTAAATTTCCCATTGGTTTATTTTTTAAGATTAGTAATAGTTTTACAATAGCTTAAGCATCCCTTTTTAAAAACTACTGGTAGATAATATCAGTTGTGAACCGGGATATTGAACAGCTGCCTCATCTTCTGCTGTAATAAATATTTTTATGGGTTTAAAAGATGACACCGTTTCTAAACTTGCTTTTAATTTTTTTGAAAGCATATTGGAGGAACTGTGAATCTGCCCTATGTTCTTTGTCGTTTGCTGATCGGTCTCCATCCATACCACATAAGTTTGCCTCGGTGGTTGCAGGCGGTTAACTTCAGCCAGATTGTTTAGCTCTACTTTGATATTGTAATTGCTATTATTATCCTTTTTTACTTTAACAAAGCCCCTGGCAGCAGGCACTACAGAAGAACCAGCGAAGCTTATTTTTTTTGCACATGAAGCAAACAAAGCCAGTATTACAATAATAAAAACCCCCTTTAAGCTACTACTTTTAAGACTATTAAATTTTAAGAATTTCATTGTGGTTTATTAAAAATGATAACTGATTGTGTACTGTAAAATTCAACTTAATTAAAATAGTAGTTGTTACATAATGACTGGAATAAGTTATATAATTCACACATACTGGCTTAATGAAAAAATCAACTATATTTTTGATTCTTCCTTTGTACCTCCTGCAATTTCGCTGTATTCTTTCGCCAGTTGCGTAATCTCCTGTTCGGTTTTTTCTTCCAGGTTAATTACGGCATTACTTGCAGGCTCGTGTGAAGCTACCAGCTCATTTACTTTTAGATGCAACGCCGCAGAAAAACGGTTAAATGATTTTTGAATTATAAATAAACTTAGAAAAGCAACGGAAAGAATTACATCTCGTATCACATCACGAAAAGGTTGCAGAAAAAACTGCTTGTTACCCAACCAGAATATTACTAATGCCAGCGCTATAATAAATGTAATAGAATTACCAAGAATTGTAATAGCAACAGAAGTTAGTTTTTCAAACCCCTTTTCTGTATGCCCGTATATAGTTGCCATTAGTTGTTATTTATTTTTTTTGCTTTTAATACAAAGATGTAGCAGTTTTATTGCAGTACTGTTACATAATTATTGGTATGTATTATATTGTTAACACATTTTCTATATGTGAAAATTTTTCTGCATCAAAATGCAATTTGCATTTGCTGCCATTTATACACAGGCAGTTATATTTCGTATGGCTGTAATAAGTAAACTATGAATAATGCAAGTACAAAGAATTTACGAAAATATTTATCGCTTAATACTATCTGTTAAATTCTTCTGCAGAGTCATCGAATCCCTTTTCTTCTTTATATCCTGCTGCTTTTTTAAATCTGCCTGTTTTTTAGCGTCCGCCTTTTTCTTTTTATTAAAATAACCTCTTAACAGGATATTGCTTTTGGCCGCTTCCATGTTTTCATTTAACCCCTTAGTTGCACCTTGAATATTAGCCATGGTAGAATCCAATGCTTTACCCAGGTTGCCATTGCTCATTTTGGAAGTAAACCTGGAAAAATCTTTTGAACTGTTTTGCAAATTGGTAAGTGTACCTTTAAGAGAGTTAGAAAATTCTTCATCGGTAATAAGTTTTGATAATGCACCGTTTCCATTATTCATTTTAGATGTAAACTCGGCTAACTGAGTAGTGATAATACCGGCATTATCTACACTGACCTTCACACTGTTCATAATATCTTCCATCTCTATCGCATTTTTAGAAGCAATAACACTGTTATTTTTTACCGGGCTGTTAATCATCGTTCCCGGAGCGATCGTTAAAACTTTATCACCCATCAATCCATCAGAGCCAATACTTGCACTGGCATCTGATTTAATAAATTGCTGTACATTTTTTTTTATTACTAGTTCAACTAACACAGAAGTATCAGTTACCAATGCAATTTCATCTACAGTGCCCACATTAATACCCGAAAAACGTACATTATTACCCACTTTTAAACCACTAACTGTTTTAAAAGTAGCTTTTAAGCGAAATGTGTTGCCAAATAAATTTTTCTGTTTGCCCACAAAATAAACAGTTAACACAAAGAGCGATAATCCAATTATTACAAACATGCCCAATTTCCAGGTAAATCCGGATTCTTTTTGCATAATATTTTTTTTAAACGTTAAATAAAAAATGAGCGTACCCATTCATCATCGCTCTTCTCCAGCTCCCCGTAACTGCCTTCTGCATGAATAATGCCTTCTTTTAAAATTACCAGTCTGTCGCCGGTAAGTTTTGCACAAGCCATATCATGGGTTATAATTATTGAAGTGGTTTTATTTTTTTTCTGAATGGCTAGTATCAGTTTACTTATTTCTCTTGATGTAATGGTATCCAAGCCGGTGGTAGGTTCATCATACAAAATAATCTCTGGTTTTAAAATAAGTGTACGGGCAAGGCCGATCCTTTTACGCATACCACCAGATAATTCAGCCGGCATTTTATCAATCGCATCATTCAGTCCTACATTATCCAGCGCTTCTTTAACAGCTGCATCCACTTCCAAAGCAGATAATTTTTTCGAGTGCCGCTTTAATGGAAACTCCAGGTTTTGTCTTACCGACATGGAATCATACAGCGCAGCATTTTGAAAAAGAAAACCAATACGTAGTCGTATTGTATTCAGTGCATCATTATTAAGTGCCGTAATTTCTGTATCAAAAACTTTTATTGATCCTTCGTCTGCCACCACCAAACCCACCACACATTTTATGGCTACCGATTTTCCCGAACCAGACTTTCCCAGTACCACCAGGTTTTCTCCTTTATTTACAAAAAGATCAACGCCTTTTAATACTGCATTGTTTTTACCAAATGATTTGTATAAGCCTTTTATAGCAATTACCGGCACAGTAACTTCCTGTGTAGCAGTATTATTGGTATTTATTTCTTCCTGTATCATTTAAAAAAAATCTGTTATTTGCACAGCCAGCATATCAATAATAAATATGGTAAGTGAAGCAGCCACTACTGCCGAGGTTGCCGCCTTACCCACACTTTCTGTTCCGTTGGCTGCGGTATATCCTTTATACGATCCGATCATGCCAATAAAAAAACCAAAGAAAAATGTTTTAATAGTAGCAGGAAAAATATCCATGAAATCAATTGAGGCCAGTACCTGCGAAAGAAAACGAAATAAGGTAACATCGGTGTGAATTGTCATACCTACATAGCCACCTAAAACACCAACCCCATCTGCAAAAATTACCAAAAGCGGTATCATTAATGTACTTGCCAGTACTCTTGTAACTACAAGGTATTTATAAGGATTAATAGCAGACACTTCCATTGCATCTATTTGTTCTGTTACTTTCATTGATCCCAGCTCCGCTCCTATGCCTGATGAAATTTTACCAGCACAAATTAATGCGGTAATTACCGGAGCAATTTCTCTTATTAATGAAAGTGCCACCATACCGGGTAACCACGACTCTGCGCCAAACTCTGCCAACGTTGGCCGTGATTGAAGTGTAAGCACCAATCCCATTATAAAACCAGTAATAGCTACCAGTGGCAGCGACTTATATCCAATAACAAAACATTGCCTTATGAATTCTTTTATTTCATAAGGCGGCCTGAATACCTCTTTAAAAAAGCGTGCAGTAAATACGGTAACATTGCCTGCATCATTACAAATACTCTTTAAATAAATAACCAAGATGTTGTTTTTAAATTAAGTGAATATTTATTGGTTACCATTTTTCTACAACTATTAAACGGTCATCTACCTTTAAATTTGTTAACTGCTTTTTAATGGCTTCAATCATTGCCGGCGGACCACATACATAGAATATTTTATTTAACCCTCCGCTGTTTTCCTTAATAAAATGCTCTGTAATTTTTCCGTAACTGTAACCACCTATTCTTTCATTTGCCAGAATATTAATAAAATTATCGCCGAGTAAATCTTTAAATTCATCCTCCAGTATAATATCAGCTTTAGTATTGTTGGCAAAAATCAGTTTATTATTACCTATTTCATTTATCGATTTCAGATGCCTGAAAATAGAAATGAAAGGGGTAACTCCGGCACCTCCTGCAATAAATACCCCTTCTCCCCTGTAAGCAATAGCGCCAAATACGTCATGCACAACCAGCTCATCATTGTTTTTCAGGTACAGCAATTCATTAGTAAAGCCCTTATGCAAAGGGTATGTTTTAATGGTAAACTCCAAAAAATCATTATCGGGAAGATTGGTAAATGTGAAGGGATGCTCTTTATTTCGCCACTCGTTTTTATTAATAGACAAATCTGTAGCCTGTCCTGGTTTAAATTTGTAATCTTGTGGTTTTTCAGTCACAATTTTCAGTACATCATGTGTTATTTTATCGATGGAAATTACTTTTACAAAATGTGAATACATGCTACTTAGTATTAGTTTTTAGTTTATTCCCTGATTGATTAGCACTAATTTTAGTACGTGTATTCAGTATATTTTTCATATCCGGCATTATCCATCCAAGTCCACTACTATTCTCCGGCCGGGCAGATAACTTATCATTGTATAACCAGTCTTTAGCATCAGGCATTACTTCTTTGTGAGTTCTAATACTTTTATCAACGGGAAAACTGGTAACTACAGGCTTTTTAATTACTATACTTTTGCCCGGAAATGCAGGATAGATAAAAAGCAGGGCTATAATAGTTAGCTGAAATGCTGTTGAAAAATTATCTCTTGTAAATCGGTTCATAGTTTTTACCCAATACAAATTTTATCAATGCTACAAAGGTGGCACTTTGCACTCCGCAAGTATTACATAACTTTTAAAATATGTTACATCATTCACACTTTTAATTAAAAATATTTTAAATAAACAATAATATAATGTGTGAATAATGTAACACAATCAAATAATAGTATAACAACTGATGGTTAAAAGCATTGCATCTTTACAGTGCAGTAGTTAAAAAAATTGAGCATTAGAAACAGAAGCGTTGGTAATAGCCCTTGTTAAACCAGGGGTTATTTTTTTAAGCTGATTAATTTAAACTGCAAAAAAATATTTTTAACCATTTTAATTACAAAATCAACAAGTATGAAATTTTATGCAAGCGTAGCAATGGCTGCAATTTTAACGACAGGTACTGCAACCGCACAACATGTAAACATTGGTGTTAAGGCCGGTATAAACCTTTATACTATTAACAGTGATAACAATGCAGAGTATGATCCTAAAGCAGGGTTTCATGTGGGTTTGATCGGACATACTCATCTTGCCAAACAACTGGCATTTTAACCCGAGATTATGTATTCGGCACAGGGAGCTAAATATACCATTGCCGGAACAGAGACCAAATTAAAATTTGGATACATCAATATTCCTTTGCTGATACAATACATGTTTGACAATGGCTTCAGGTTACAGGCTGGCCCACAGGTTGGATTTTTGGTAAATGCAAAATCTGAAACCAATAATATTAACATAGATGTTAAAGGCAATTTAAAACCAGTTGACTTTGCAGTTGGTGCTGGTATTGGTTATGTAAACCCGGCTTCCGGTTTAGGAATAGATGCCAGGTATAACCTTGGACTGAGTAATATTAATGATGCCGGTACAGTAAAATCAACTAACAGAGGTTTTCAATTAGGCGTATTTTACCTGTTTAAACATAAGTAATAAAGAAACTACATTATAAAAAAAGCGGAAATTAATTTCCGCTTTTTTTATAATGTTTAATGAAGGGTAAGATTTATTGTTCCTTCACTTGTTTACTCACTTACACTTTTATTTCGTTATCAAGCGGTAATCCCTTTTCAAAGTCTGTTAAATTTTTTAAAGTAGTTGTTGCAATCTGGTCTAAAGCCTCGTTAGTAAAAAAGCCCTGGTGAGGAGTAATGAGTACATTATGAAAACTGATTAGTCGTTCAATAAGGTCATCATGAATAATACTTTCGGAAAGGTCTTTAAAAAAAATATTTTCTTCCTGTTCATACACATCAATACCTAGGTAACCCAGCTTACCGCTTTTTAATGCTGCAATAGCATCCGCAGTTTTAATTAATGCACCCCTGCTGGTATTAATAAGCATGGCACCATCTTTCATTTTATTAAAGGCTGCGCTGTTAAAAAGGTATTTTGTGCCGGGAGTAAGCGGACAATGTAAAGAAATGATATCTGACTGATTTAATATTTCGTCTATAGATTTGTACACCACTCCTTTCTCTTTGAGGTAATCCGACTCAAACAGATCACCGGCAATTACCTTACAACCAAAACCCAGCATAATATTGCAAAAAGCAATACCTATCTTTCCTGTACCTATAACGCCAACAGTTTTATTGTACAAATTAAATCCTGTTAATTTTTCTATTGAAAAATTACCTTCTCTTACCCTGTTATATGCTTTATGTGTTTTTCTGTTTAATGTAAGTATCAGCGCTGCAGCATGTTCGGCAACTGCCTGGGGCGAATAAGCTGGCACCCTTACAACTTTAATATTATTTGCTGCAGCGGCAGCAATGTCAACATTATTAAATCCTGCACAACGCAGTGCTATTATTTTAATGCCGTTGGCCGCTAACTTTTCAATCACCTCCTTATCAACACTATCGTTTACAAATACACAAACCGCATCAAAGCCAATTGGCAAATTGGTTGAGGCTGCATTTAATGCAGCTTTAAAATAAGTAAGCTGTTGTGTATTGTTGTTTAATTTATCTAAATACTCCCGGTCGTAAGCTTTTGTGCTGAATACTGCTACTTTCATTGGATAAAGTTACCGGGTTTTGCTTAATAGCTTCAGATGTGGCATTTTTTATTATCTTGTTTTTATTGTTTACTTTTAAAGTAACAGGCAATAAAATTTTTACAGATTGCTATTTATACATTAATGCTCTTGAGAGAGTCTAAAAGCCCGAATACTTTTAATAGCCAGATAACTACCACAATTACCACAACAGCGTTGAGTATGCTTTTTATTTTGCGATCCATAGGCAGGTAAGTATTGGCCAGCCAAAGCAATACACCAACAACAAGTAATACAATAATAACAGTAAGTAAAGGCATAAAAATAATTTTAGTAAGTTATAAAGTTGGTTAATTTTATTAGGGTGGCTGTTACACAATTGATGTAAAATGTTACATTATTCACACACAACTATAACCCTATTAATTATGGAAGGTTATTAATGGAGTGCCTGAAAGCTGCATATAATTTCCGCTGTTCGCTGTCTTTATCATCCTGGCTATCTTTAGATAACACCTTGTGTAAAAAGATAAGGCCGCTTATTAAAAAAGAGAGACTAAATATTGCATAAATGATAAAAATATTTATTCTGCCAGCATGTTCAGTGTAGTTTATCAATAGTACTGTTGAATAAATAATACCACTGATTCCACAAAGAGTAATTAATGCGTTAAAAATAATTTTTGCTTTCACTGACTGATTTGTGTTTTACACCTGAAATGTTTTAGTCTTGCACATACTACCTGTAAATAAATGGCAATTACTATTTTAAGGATAGTGTAAAATTCACTCTTTTATAATACCGGCAGTTACATCATGATCATAAAAATTTACATAATTCACACATTCAGTTTTTTTAAAGCTGATTACATTCTTTCCATATACCAGTTCAGTTCTTTTTCAATTTTTTTGTACCTGAAGATAGTGCTGATGTTTTTTTGCAGGCGTACAAAAGCAGTCTCGCTTTTTACAACATAATCAAAAGCTTTGTGGTGCATACAGTTTATGGCTACTTCAATTTTATCCTGAGAGGATAACATAATAACCGGAATATCGGGATTAACAGCTTTTATTTTATCCAGCGTATCCATTCCATTCATAGCAGTTTTGTCAATACCATCCAGGTAGTAATCTAAAATAATCACATCCGGCTCATGTAATAAATTTTCAACACAAAGTTCTCCTGTTGCAAAAGTTTCAATAGCAAAATCTGCATGTGCCATAAATTCAATCTGCAACATTTTTAAAAACAACGCATCATCATCTACTAAAAATATTTTTATTTTTTCGTTTTTCATAAATTACTGTTTTTAATGCTGTCAAATTCTTCCTGTAGTTCAATACAAGCCTGCATACAAATATTTTCAAGTTGTAAAACCATTCCGGTTATTTCGTCTGTTTGCTTTTGCGTACTGGCATATTCCTGTACTTTTTTTGCCATATTCTCAAAATCGGTGCTAATGCCCATTATGGAAAAGGAAGGAATCATTTTATGCACTGCTGCATGTAAAGAAGTCCAGTCCTGATCCTGTAAACTCTGTTTCATAGTACTGATAAGCGGCGGCGTTTGCTCCAGGTAAAGCGATATCATTTCCATCATCAATACAGGATTGGATTTAGTACGATGAGTTAAATAGTCCAGGTCGATACACCTTATCCTTTTTACAATTTCACTTACAGTTTCCACAGGCACCTCAATAAATAAAGGTTTCTTTACCAGTCCAAGTATTTTACTGTACAGCAACCTTTCATCAACCGGTTTGGCAATATAATCGTTCATACCCACCGCTTCGCATTTTTGAAGATCTACAGTTGTAACATCTGCCGTTAAAGCAATAATAGGGATTTTTGAATGCATGGTATTACGGATGTATTCTGTGGCTTCAAAGCCATTCATCTCCGGCATTTGCAAATCCATCAAAATAATATCATAGTCTTTAGCCTGTAATTTTTCAATAGCAATTTTTCCATTTTCTGCAATATCCCTTTCAAAACCAAAATCATCAAGCAGTGTTTTCATCAGCAACTGGTTGAGTGCAATATCTTCCACTACCAATACTTTTATATTTTTAGTTTCGGTATCAATTTCCAGCATTGGCGTTTCCATTGCTGCTATGGCTTTTGTTTTTTGAAAGTTTAGTGTAAAACTAAATACAGTTCCTTGATCAACCTTGCTTTTTACTGCAATGCTGCCACCCTGCGCTTCTACCAATTGTTTTACAATGGCAAGGCCAAGGCCTGTGCCACCATACAAACGTGATGTACCGCTTGTTGCCTGCTGAAAATTTTCAAATATTTTATCTATTTTATTTTCTGCAATACCAATGCCGGTATCTGTAACAGAAAATTCAATTGCTACTTTTTCATCATTGTCTTCATTCAGACGAACACTTACAGTAATGCTGCCCGTTGTGGTAAATTTTACAGCATTACTTACTAAATTTAAAATGATCTGGTGCAGGCGTACCGGATCTCCTACCAGTACTTCAGGTATGTTCTTATCATACTGCTGAAACAGTTTTAAATTCTTTTCCTGAATTTTTGTTTCAAATAAATGCAGCATCGCCGATATGGACGAAGCCATTTTAAAAGGCGTTGCTTCAAAGGTCATTTTGCCGGCATCCACTTTTGCAAGATCGAGTATATCATTGATCAGTACAATCAATGCATCGCCACTCATTTTAATGGCGGTTAAATATTCTTTTTGCTTTGCAGTTAAATCTGTTTTCAGCACCACTTTGGTAAAGCCAATGATAGCATTCATTGGTGTACGGATTTCGTGACTCATATTAGAGAGAAACTGCTGTTTTGCTTTTACCGCATCTACTGCAATACGGGTTGCACTTTCAGCCTTTGCCTTGGCCTCTTCTGCAATGCCTGTAGCCAGCTCTGCAAATATTTTAGCCTCAATTAATTCCGTTTCAATTCTTTTTTGTTCTGTAATATCTCTTGCTACCACCACTGCTCCAATTACATTGCCCTGCTCATCTTTATATACCGAACCATTAAATAATACTTCCGTTAATTTATGATCGGTTATTGTTAGCGGGTAATCTGTTACAAACCCCTCATCAAAAACCAATTGATAACCTTCTTTTGCTTTTTCGGGCTCAGTAAAATAATTAATAAAGTCGGTACCAATCAAGTTTTCTCGTGATACGCCGGTTACCTTTACAGTAGCCTCGTTTATATCTGTAATTTTACCAAGAGGGCTAATGGTAAATAATGGATCTCGGCTGGCTTCAATTAAGCTTAACGAATATTGAGAGGCTAATTTGAGAGAGTAACTGTATGCTTCCAGTTCTTTATTGGCAATCTCACGTTTGCCTTTTTCTTTGTTTTGAAAATCCAGTTCTATATCTGCAATCACCAGTTCAGCAGCCCGTTTTTCTTTTTCTCCATCCTGGTAGGCCAGTTCTATATTAGCAATACCCAACTCATCGGCTCGTTTTTCTTTTTCATCATTTTGAAAAAGAAGTTCTTTATTAGCAATGCCTAACTCGGTTGCCCGTTTACCTTTCTCTATTTTCTGAAAAGCCAGTTCGTTACGGGCAATAATCAATTCGGCAGTAAGTTTTTCTTTTTCTGCTGTTTGAAAGACCAGTTCTTTACGAACCATCGTTAATTCATCTTCTGCTGAGTTTATTTTTTTTGTCATATCATTTAACTATATTTTCAAATCCCAATTCTTCAACCGGGTTATCCCTTTTATTTCTTAATTGTTTAAAATGTAAAGGCGACAGCCCTGTGGCTTTTTTAAACTGGTTACTAAGGTGTGCCACACTGCTGTAATTCATCTTCCAGGCAATTTCGGTAATGCTTAACTCACCGTAAATCATCAGTTCTTTTATCCGTTCTACTTTATGGGCAATTACAAATTGTTCAATAGTGCTTCCCTGCACTTCGGAAAATAAATTAGCCAGGTAAGTATAATCGTGTTGTAATTTTTTGCTCAGGTAAGCCGAGAAGTTTACTTTAATGATATCATCTGTATCAAGGCAGATCATTTCAATAACAGCAGCCTTTATTTTTTCCAGCAGTACTGCTTTCTTATCATCCATCAATTCCAGGCCCGACCGGAGTAATGCCGTTTTAAGTACGCTCAATTGTCCGGCAGAAAGTTCTTCCATTATATCTACTTCGCCAAGGTCAACAAAAATAAAATGCAAGCCAAGTTTTTTCAACTCATCTTTCACCAGCATTTTACAGCGGTTGCTCATCATATATTTGATATGTAACTTCAGGTAGATTGGGCTATGTTAATGCACAGCAGTGAAGGTTCTTTTTATTCAGCACACCAGTGTTACATAATTATATAAAAGACTTACATAATTCACACATTTTCCAGTGTGCTGCGCTTTTTGTTCTTAAGCGATTTAAAGAACGAAGGTGTTAACCCGGTAATTTTTTTAAACTGGTGCGACAAATGTGCCACACTGCTATAATGCAGTTTTCGTGAAATTTCGGTCAGGTTCAGCTCATCATAAATAATCAACTCTTTTACCCGTTCTATTTTATGCAGAATTATAAAATGTTCAATGGTAGTAGCTTCTGTTTCGGAAAAAAGATTGGCAAGGTAAGTATAATCGTATTGTAATTTTTCACTAAGGTAATTGCTGAAATTTATTTTGGGCAGTTCGTCGGTATAATGAATCATTTCGATAATTACCCCTTTTATTCTTTCAATCAATATCGCTTTTTTATCATCCAGCAATTCCAGGCCCGATTGCATCAAAGCAGCCTTTATGGTCGCTCTCTGTTCGGCAGTAATATCTTCCATTATCTCTACTTCTCCTAAATCAACTGCTATATAATGCAAGCCCAAATTTTTCAATTCTTCTTTCACCAACATTTTACAGCGGATGCTCACCATGTATTTTATGTAGAGCTTCAATTTATTTCAGGCTAAGGTTTAAGGAAATATACCGTCAGTGCTTTTAAAAATATTAATACTAGTGTTATTAAACTAACAAATACTACTAAAGTAAAGCTACGCTACTTTATGCCGGTAAACTAATTAATAGTAGTACTCAAAAAATCAATACGCTGTAAACAAACACTAATGCTGTTGAAAACATTTAGCTGTATGGTGGCAAAGGCAAAGCCAGCTAATCATATCCCTTTTTATTTTATCTGTGAATTATATAACTAATGCATTCAATCATATAACAGTAACCGATTAACAAGGAATTACCTTCGCATTAGTTTTTCATAGGATATTGGACTTAAAACGGGGCCGGATTTCTATCCAGGCCTCCTTTTATTTAACCTATTTTGTGTTTGTAAAAAATATAGCAGGTGGCGGATGACTAATTTATTCCAGCCGAATCTTTTGGTTTGAGTATTGATTTATAATTGGTGAATTTGCTGCGAATGATTCGTGAAGACAGCATAACTGTTCGGAAGATTTAAATAGTTAATTTTCTGTCGTTCCTACGGAACTTTGACACATTTTTTATGGTTTTCTACCAATCTTCTACTCCTAACGGAGTTAAAATGCAATCTTTTTAATGCCATAGGCATTTTAGGTTGGTAGAAATCATTTAGAAATATCTATAAAAGCCCCAGCGGGGCGAAAGGCAAATTTCTTCCGAACAGTTGTGGTGAAGACAGGAACCAAGGCGAAGTTTATTATTTCTTGATTGCAAGAGATTTTAGAATTAGCTGTCTATATTCTTCGTCTTTCTCGCTAAATTCTACTTTCTTGTTCGGGAAGTCTATATTCACAAATAATTCAAAATAAGGGTCTTTATGAAACAGCTTTAATTTTAGCTGATTTTCAAAAAAATCTTTGTAGGTTATTAAATTATCACTTAAACAAATGTAACGGAACTCAACCATATCTTTCATTTCAAATTCAGTGATTGTATTTGTTTTAAATCTTCTCTCTAAAAAAGTTAAAAAATTTTTA
>JAYVJU010000219.1:0-6020 GCA_043769035.1 Ferruginibacter sp. | reverse complement strand
GTTTGGCAGATGCTATGATTGATAGTACACCGCTGGTTTGTATCACCGGCCAGGTGTTTGCTCATTTATTGGGCACCGATGCCTTCCAGGAAACTGATGTGATCAACATTACAACGCCGGTTACCAAATGGAATTACCAGGTAACAGATGCTACAGAAATTCCTGCAGTACTGGCAAAAGCATTTTATATAGCAGGAAGTGGCAGGCCGGGGCCGGTGTTGATCGATATTACTAAAAATGCACAACTGCAGTTATTCAATTACGAAGGCTATAAAAAATGTGATCATATCCGCAGCTACCGTCCTAAACCAATTGTACGTAAAGAATATGTACAAAAGGCAGCCGAATTAATTAACAGTGCAGAAAGGCCATTTGTGATTTTTGGCCAGGGCGTTATTTTAGGTAAAGCAGAAACAGAGTTCAAACAATTTATAGAAAAAGCCGGTGTACCAACTGCATGGACCATTATGGGCATGAGCGGTATTCCCACTGATCATCCATTAGCAGTAGGTATGCTGGGTATGCATGGTAATTATGGCCCCAATGTTTTAACCAACGAATGCGATGTATTGATTGCAATAGGAATGCGCTTTGACGATCGTGTTACCGGAAGATTGGATAAATATGCCAAACAGGCAAAAGTTATTCATCTTGATATTGACCCTTCTGAAATTGATAAGAATGTAAAAACAACCGTTCCTGTTTGGGGCGATTGTAAAGAAACCTTACCGCTGCTTACTGAATTAATACAGCCAAAAACTCATGCAGCATGGTTAAATAAATTCAGGGAATATCAAAAGAAGGAAGACGAAAAATGTATCCACCCGGAACTGAATCCTGTTACAGATGAATTAACAATGGGTGAAGTAATTAACCTGTTGAATGAATTAACAAAAGGCGAAGCTGTAATTGTAACAGATGTGGGCCAGCACCAGATGGTAGCCTGCCGTTATGCAAAATATAATCAAAGCAAAAGTAATATTACCAGCGGAGGATTAGGTACAATGGGGTTTGCATTACCTACTGCTATTGGTGCAAAATATGGAGCACCCGAAAGGACTGTAATTGCTATTGCAGGTGATGGAGGCATTCAGATGACGATACAGGAATTGGGAACGATCATGCAATTTAAACCCAATGTAAAGATCATTATTCTTAACAACCAGTTTCTGGGAATGGTGCGCCAGTGGCAACAATTATTTCACGAAAAAAGATATTCATTTGTTGATATTACCAGCCCCGATTTTGTACAGGTGGCAAAAGGATATTACATCGATGGACAAAAAGTAAGCGAACGCAGTAAATTAAAAGATGCTTTGGCAACAATGCTCAATCACAACGGAAGTTACTTACTGGAAATAATGGTGGGTAAAGAAAATAATGTTTTCCCAATGGTACCGCAGGGCAGGGGGGTATCGGAAATTATTCTTTCAAAAGAAGAACTATAGTTTTTTCTAAAAAAATAAAAAATGCAAAAGCAAGAATATACTATAACCGTTTACACAGAAAACCAGATTGGTTTATTAAACCGTATCGCTATTATTTTTTCACGTAGAAAAATTAATATTGATAGCCTGAATACGTCGCCAAGTGAAATTGATAGTGTGCATCGTTTTACAATTGTCATCAACGAATCGGAAGAAGTGGTACGTAAAGTTTGTCGCCAGATTGAAAAGCAGGTTGAGGTTTTGAAAGTGTATTTTAATACTAATGACCAAATAATCTGGCAGGAGTTGGCTTTGTACAAAGTGCCTACAGATATTATTGCCGAAGAAGTAAAAGTAGAAAGATTATTAAGCCAGCATGGAGCAAAAGCTGTAGTGATTCGTAAAGATTATACCGTATTTGAAGTAGCAGGACAAAGAGAAGAAACAGACAATTTTATAAAAGTACTGGAGCCTTATGGCTTAATTGAATTTGTACGCAGTGCAAGAATTGCAATTATTAAAGACAGCGAAGGCTTTCATAAAAAACTAAGTGAGTTTGAATATAAAGAACCGGGTGAAGAAGCAGTAGAGAATGAATTTTTAAATCAGAATGAAGAAGTATTTTCGATGTAAAGCTCAACTCAAGGAAAGAATAAAGGAGAATCTAAATGAATAATAAAAACAAAATCTAAAAAAAATCTTCGTCACTATTTTAAATGGCGGGGGCAACAATTATTATGGGAAATTATTTTAACACATTACCACTTAGAGAGCAGTTGAACCAGTTAGGCGTTTGTGAATTTATGGATAACAGCGAATTTGCAGATGGGGTAAATGCATTGAAAGGAAAGAAAATGGTAATAGTAGGTTGCGGCGCACAAGGTTTAAACCAGGGGTTGAATTTAAGAGATTCAGGTTTAGATGTATCGTACGCTTTACGCAAAGAAGCAATAGCAGAAAAAAGACAATCATGGAAAAGTGCAACTGAAAATAATTTCACTGTTGGTACTTATGAAGAATTAATTCCAACTGCTGATTTGGTATTAAACCTTACACCGGATAAACAACATACTGCAGTAGTAGCCGCAGTAATGCCATTGATGAAAAAAGGCGCTACACTTTCTTACTCTCATGGTTTTAATATTGTGGAAGAAGGTACGCAAATACGTAAAGACCTTACGGTAATTATGGTGGCACCAAAATGCCCGGGTTCCGAAGTTCGTGCCGAATATGTACGGGGCTTTGGTGTACCTACATTAATTGCAGTGCATCCCGAAAATGATCCGGAAGGAAAAGGATTGATACAGGCCAAAGCTTATGCTGCCGGTACCGGTGGACATAGAGCAGGCGTGTTGCGTTCTTCATTTGTAGCAGAAGTTAAATCCGATTTGATGGGTGAACAAACCATTTTATGTGGTTTGTTACAAACCGGATCAATTTTATGTTTTGATAAAATGGTAGAAAAAGGTATTGATAAAGCTTATGCATCTAAATTAGTGCAGTATGGAGTGGAAGTAATTACCGAAGCTTTAAAACATGGAGGCGTGGTAGCCATGATGGATCGCCTGAGTAACCCTGCAAAAATTAAAGCATTTGAATTATCAGAAGAGTTAAAAAATATTATGCGTCCGTTGTTTCAAAAACACCAGGACGATATCATGAGCGGACATTTTAGTAAAACGATGATGGAAGACTGGGCCGCAGGAGATAAAAATTTACTGGCATGGCGTGCTGCAACTGGCGAAACTGCTTTTGAAAAAACACCGGCTGGCACAATGGCTATTGCAGAGCAGGAATATTTTGATCACCTTACATTATTTGTTGCCATGATAAGAGCTGGTGTGGAACTGGCTTTTGAAACCATGGTACAATCCGGCATCAAAGAAGAATCTGCTTATTATGAATCATTGCATGAAACACCTTTGATAGCCAATACCATTGCCCGTAAAAAATTATTTGAAATGAACCGGGTAATTTCTGATACAGCTGAATATGGCTGTTACTTATTTGATCATGCCTGTAAGCCTTTGTTGAAAGAATTTATGACTACTGTTGATACTGAGGTGGTGGGTAAAAACTACAATACAGGAAAGGATGGTGGAGTGGATAATAAAATTTTAATTGCAGTAAACCATCAGTTGCGTTCTCACCAGATAGAAAATGTAGGTGCCAGGTTAAGGAAAGCAATGACGGATATGAAAACAATAAGCACAAAAGCTTAAACCCCCATCCCTTAAAGGGGGGGGGTATTTGAAGGGGTGCATGATTTAAAAATCATAAAACTTGAAATTTATAAATAAAATGAACGAGCAGGGAAAAATAGAGACGTTGAATAACTCCCCTTTAGGGGATGGGGGACTTGATTTTTCCGCCGCCTCTCTGCGTTTAAAAAATGTGGTGAACAGAACGCCGCTTACATTAAATCATAACCTGTCGAGAAGGTACCAGTGCAATGTTTTTTTAAAAAGGGAAGATCTGCAGGTGGTACGTTCTTATAAACTGCGTGGGGCTTATAATTTAATGAGTAGTTTATCGGCAGAACAATTACAGCGGGGAGTAGTTTGTGCAAGTGCAGGCAATCATGCGCAGGGCTTTGCATACAGTTGTAAAAAACTGAATACAAAGGGAGTGATATTTATGCCGGTGATTACACCCAATCAAAAAATTACCCAGACAAAAATGTTTGGCGAAGAGAATGTTACGGTAAAATTGGTAGGCGATACTTTTGATGATTGTGCCGTTGCGGCAAAAAAATATACCGAAGAAAATGGCCTCACTTTTATTCCGCCATTTGATGATTATAAAATTATAGAAGGCCAGGGAACTGTGGGTGTTGAAATTTTAGAACAGTTAAACGAGGAAGAAACAACAGCGAACGAATCTTCGCTTCAATCTTCTACATCTCCCTCCCCCTGGGGGAGGATAGGTGGGGCAGATTTTTTGTTTATGCCGGTAGGCGGCGGAGGATTAAGTGCAGGTGTTGGCAGTTATTTTAAAACTTTCTCGCCAAAAACAAAAATAATTGGTGTGGAGCCTGAAGGAGCACC
This sequence comes from Ferruginibacter sp., assembly GCA_043769035.1. Taxonomy (GTDB): domain Bacteria; phylum Bacteroidota; class Bacteroidia; order Chitinophagales; family Chitinophagaceae; genus Ferruginibacter. The sequence goes on along the minus strand of JAYVJU010000219.1, from coordinate 1,546 downwards.
AAGTATGTTTGAAGCGCTGAAGGCAGGCCATCCGGTTACACTCGATAATATTGAACGTTTTGTAGATGGCGCTGCAGTAAAACGTGTTGGCGAAATTACTTTTTCCATTTGTAAAGATGTGCTGGATGATATGTTGCTTGTTGCAGAAGGAAAAGTATGTACCACCATTTTAAAACTGTATAACGAAGATGCTATTGTTGCCGAACCTGCAGGTGCTTTAAGTATTGCTGCACTTGATGAATATGCCGACAGGATAAAAGGAAAGACTGTTGTATGTATTGTAAGCGGAAGTAATAATGATATTGACCGCATGCAGGAAATTAAAGAACGCAGTTTGCAGTATGAAGGGCTGAAGCATTATTTTCTTATCCGTTTTGCACAACGCCCCGGCGCTTTAAAAGAATTTGTAAACCATGTACTGGGAGAGAATGATGACATCACACGCTTTGAATACATGCAAAAACATAATAAAGAAACAGGACCGGCCCTGGTGGGTATTGAGTTGAAGACAAAAGAAGATTATGATGTGCTGATGAATAAATTAGATCAGTATCATATTAATTATACAGAGTTGAAAAATAATGATAACGCATTTGGTTATCTGGTTTAACCCCCATCCCCTAAAGGGGGGATTGTGAAGATTAAAATATTAAAACTGCTATTTAATAATGAGAGAATCAAAAAAAATAGAAACGCCGAATAACTCCCCTTTAGGGGATGGGGGTGGGTTGTACGACCCCCGGTACGAACACGATGCCTGTGGTATTGGCTTTGTCGCAAACATCAAAGGCAATAAATCGCATCAGCACATTGCCGATGCTTTAACTGTATTGGAAAATATGGAGCACCGGGGTGCATGTGGCTGCGAAAATAATTCAGGCGATGGCGCCGGTATTATGATTCAGATGCCGCATGAATTCTTCTTTGATGAATGTATAAAATTAGGCGTACATCTTCCTCCATTTGGAAAGTATGGTGTAGGTGTTATCTTTTTTCCAAGAGAAATAAGGTTACGTGAAGAATGCCGTGCAGTTTTTAACAGGGCAGCTGAAAAATTGGGTATGGAGGTTTTGGCGTATCGTAAAGTGCCGGTAAATACAAACGACATCGGCGCAACAGCTTTAAGTGTTGAGCCGGAAATGGAACAGGTTTTTATTGCCTGCCCCGATCATGTTAAAAATCCGGAGGAGTTTGAACGCAAGCTTTTTGTATTGCGTAATTATGCAACACATACTATTAACAGTACAGTAAGGAAAGATGCTATCGGTTTTTATATCGCTTCTTTGTCATATAAAATAATTGTGTACAAAGGGCAGCTTACCAGTATGCAGGTGAGGCCTTATTTTTTAGACTTAAATAATAAAAGAGTAGTAAGTGCTTTTGGTTTGGTGCATTCCCGTTTTGCTACCAACACTTTTCCTTCGTGGAAACTGGCACAACCTTTTCGTCATATAGCGCACAATGGAGAAATAAATACACTGCAGGGAAATTTAAACTGGCTTAAAGCTGCTGAACATGAATTCACTTCTTCTTTTTTCAGTAAAGA
>JAYVJU010000218.1:0-17275 GCA_043769035.1 Ferruginibacter sp. | reverse complement strand
CAAGTGCTGCACTAGCGCAGGCTGTTATAAATAGTTTCCAGTTCATGTAAAGAATATTTGCTTAAAAGTAGCGAATCCAGATGGTAGAGTGATACCCTTGATGTGGTATTTTTCAGTTTTTTGCTTACGGCTTCGGCGGTAGCAATTATTTCACTGTACTCACTTTGTTCGTTGCGCAATACATCGCCTTTTTTAAATGGATAACCTGCCAGCAAACTGTCTTTTAAAAATAAATACCGGTTACCGTCTTTACTGATTATTGGGTTGGTAAGTAAACTGTCGGGTAAATTTTGAATAAGGCCTGCGTAAGTATTGTTGCGGAATAATACTTTCCAGTTAAATAAGGGCAGGGCAACATCAAGCGGTAATGGATATGCAGCAAGATTGTCGATGTATTTTTTTAATTCTTCCGTTTCAATAATAGAATTTTTTGTGGCCGGGTTTTTTAAATTGCCCATATTGTAGCACATGAGCAAACCTTTGTTAACAGGAGGTACGCCGGTTTTAGAAAGATATTTAATCTGGTGCAGGCGGATGGTGGCTGAAATAACCGCATTGGGTTTTAGTTTTTTAAAACTTTGCAGCAGCGAAAAATATTTTGTTTTTGTAGCAGCCGTCCAGTCGCAATCAAATTGTACTTCCGGCACTTCCTTAAAGTTATTGTTAAAGATCAGCTGCCTGGTTAACTGCATTATTTTTTCTGCAATAGAATTGATTTGAACGGAATCAATTTTTTGTATGCATTGATTCGTAATAAAAACGGTTGGAATAATATTGAATGAGCGGTATGCAGTATCTGCAAAACTGATTTTTGCAACAGGCAGTGGTTGTTGGGTGGCATCATCCCAATCCACATCAAAAAATTTAATGTAAATGGTTTTTATGTGTAAAGAATCAAGCCGTTGCTTTTCAAAACCGGTTAATTTAAAAACAGATTTCCAGTAATAAAAAGAAGGCTCAACGGTTCTTGCTGCTTTTTTATCGTTGCAGGAAAATATACAACAAGCCAAAACAGGTAACAGCAGTTTAACCATACTGTTGTAAACTTTGTACTTATATTTGTCGTCGTTCATTTTAAGAAACATAATCTCAAAAATATGTCAAATAAAAAACTACTCGTTGTTTTGTTGTTGGTTATAAAAACTGCAGCATTTGCACAAAATAAAAATGGCATTGTAAGTGGCCCATGGGCAGGTAATGTGGAATTACGCAATGCCACTATTTGGGTAGAAGTTACCCCCGAAGTAAAAAGCGTAGCTGTAAAATTTGCCGCAGTTAACAGCGATAAAAAAGCTGCCGGGCTTGAAAGTGGTATCATTAAATACAAAGGCTTATTGGGTGCAGCTTTTAACCCGGTAAAAATTGAATTAAATGGCCTGAAGATTAATACCACATACAACTACAGTGTTTTGGTAAATGATAAACCAGTAAGTTTTTTGTACGCTACAAAATTTACCACCAAAGAGCTGTGGCAATGGCGTAAACCTGCACCCGACTTTAGTTTTCTTACCGGCAGTTGTGCTTATTTTAATGAGCCTGAATTTGACAGGCCGGGTAAACCTTATGGCGGCGACTCTTCTATTTTTGAAACTATGGCCAATACACCTGCGGCTTTTCATGTTTGGTTAGGCGATAACTGGTACACACGGGAAGTGGATTATTATACAGCATGGGGTTTAAACTACCGTGCAAGCCGTGACAGGAGCCTGCCCATTTTACAAAAATTTATGGCCAGCATGCCGCAATACGCTATTTGGGATGATCATGATTATGGCCCTAACGATGCAGGCAAAGCTTATTTATTAAAAGATGCCAGCCGCAAAGTGTTTATGGATTATTCTTTAAACCCTGCATATGGCGAAGACGGTAAAGGTATTTACTCGGTAATAAGTTATGGCGACGCAGATATTTTTTTAACCGATGACCGCTATTTTAGAACTGAGGCCGACATGAGAGACAGTATTAATGGCGAACCCAATACAACTAAAACCTATTTTGGTAAAGCGCAAATGGACTGGCTGAAGAATGCCTTACTGTTCAGCAAAGCCACATTTAAAATTATTGCCACGGGCAGCCAGGTGCTTAACCCCTTTAGTGAGTACGATTGCATGAGGTTTTACAGTGCAGAGTATAATGAGCTGATGAATTTTCTTGCGACAGAAAAAATAAAAGGTGTAGTATTTTTTAGTGGCGACAGGCACCACAGCGAAGTAATTAAAATGGAGCGGACTAATTTATACCCGTTGTATGATGTTACCAACTCTCCTTACACATCGGGGATTGGCAAAGTACAGGGTGCAGAAAAAGATAATGCAGCCCGTATTGCCGGTACGCTGGTGGAAGAACAGAATTTTACCAAAGTGAGTGTGAGTGGGAAAAAGAACGAAAGGGTAATGAAGGTGGAATTTATAGGGATTAAGGGAAATAAACTGGGAGAGTGGACTGTGAAGGAGCAAGAATTAAAATGAGCATAAAATAAAAAACAAAATTACCCACGAACGGGTATTGCAGATGGGAATGTTTGTGTAGATATTTGTACAAAACAATTAATTATGAAAACGCAGCTGCTTGCTTTTTTATTGGTGATAAGTGTATCGCTAACCGCACAGGAGTATAAACTGGAAGGCAACGAAGTAAAGATTGACAAACCGGTACTGTTTGAAACAGCATCGGATAAACTTAAAGAAGAAAGTACTGCCGCACTGGAGATCATTAAAAAATACCTTGTTGATAAATCATACATCAGTTTATTGCGGGTGGAATGCCACACCGATAATGCCAATGATGAAAATACAAACCAGGCATTATCAGAAAAAAGAGCCATGGCCGTTTGCAAGGCATTGGTAAAAATGGGGGTTGATTGTAAAAGGCTTTTAGCTGTTGGCTTTGGCAGTACAAAACCTGTTGCTGATAACAGCACTCCAATGGGGAAGGCGGAAAACCGGCGGGTAAGTTTTATAAATGCTGCTTTACGCAATCATCCTATCGGTGGTATGCCAGTTGATGGTGGTGGTAAAGTTGCCGGTGACAGTTGTGCCCAATAAACTGTATCCAGTATCTTTGCTTATGACTTCACAATACTTTACCTACAACAAACCAAAAGTAATACAGGCTTTACGTTATCATTTTATAACCCGGAGAGAAATTAAAGTAATGATGATACTGGTAAATGTTTTTGCCATTATTTCAGCAGGATTGTTCTTTTTTAAAAAGGTTGATCCGTTAGCTTTTTTGGTAAGCTCTATATTATGGTTTGCACTGATGGTTATTTTTTGGTTCCTGTTGCCACAAATGATCTATAGAAAAGCCGATACTTTTAAAGACAGGCTGCAGGCTATATTAACAGCCAGCGAATTCAGGATTGAAAACAGCAGGGGAGGAAGAAGTTGGCCCTGGACCGAGTTTAGTACCTGGATGGAAAGCCCTCATTTTTTTCATTTATACTTTAACAGCCGTTCATTTTTTATTATACCCAAAGATGCCTTTGAAGGCGATGATGTATTTGAGGCCAGAAAAATATTACAGGAAAAAATAGTTAAGAGCTAAAGGCGGGAAAGTAGCTGCATACTGTTCTTACAAGCTTTTTTCCATCACAAAATGCGGTATGGTTACCTCTTCAAATTCGTCGCCGGTGGTTTTGTAGCCCAGTTTTTCGTAAAAACCTACCGCTGTTTTACGGGCATGCATACTTAATTTTTTAAAACCTTTATCACGGGCAACCAGTTCGGCAAAACTCATCATACTGGCGCCAATGCCTTTACCCTGCTGATTATTTTGCACTGCCATTTGGCGCAGCTTAATACATTTATTGTCAATTTTAGTAAGCAGGCAGCAGGCCAGCAGCTTCTCTTCATCAAAAGCGCCAATTAAAATATCGTCTTTTTCTTTAGCTAATTCATCGGGGTTAAAACTAAGGCCAAGCGGTTTGCGTAATATTTCCATGCGTAAGTCAACCATTTGCTGGTATTCTTTAGAGCCATGGTATATTTGTTTTAAGGCCATATCAGTTGTTTTTAAAAAGGTTTGGGGCTTATGCCGGCGAAGGAATTACAATATACAATTTTTTTGAAAACTACTTTAGCTTCCACTGCCATAATTTTAATCTCGTTTACCTGCATTCAATAAAAATCTGGTTGCAATATGCGGATAAGTGTGCTTCAAATGCTTTCGTTCAGGGTAAGGTTGATCGAAGAAATACCAACCAGCTAATAATTATAATAAATAACATAAAAAATAACTATTTTCCGCTCTATTTATATTTCTTTGTAATTATTGCAAAATGTATATTTTTGCAGCCAGACAAACTAAATTTTAAAATTATGTCAGACATTGCAACAAGGGTAAAAAAGATAATTGTTGACAAGTTAGGAGTTGATGAAGCCGAAGTAACCACTGAAGCTTCTTTTACTAATGATTTAGGTGCCGATAGCTTAGACACCGTAGAACTAATTATGGAATTTGAAAAGGAATTCAACATCTCTATTCCAGATGAGCAGGCTGAAACCATCACTACTGTTGGCCAGGCTGTTGCTTACTTAGAGGAGCATGCTAAGTAATTTTCCCGCCTGAATGGCATTCAGCCAGGCGGGCATTAACTATCACAGGTAAACTTTATGGCTTTTAAACGTGTTGTAGTAACCGGATTGGGCGCCCTTACACCGTTAGGAAAAACTGTTGCTGATTACTGGCAGGGTTTGGCTGACGGGGTAAGCGGTTGCGATTTTATTCAACAATTTGATTGCAGTAAGTTTAAAACAAGGTTTGCCTGTGAAGTTAAAGACTTTGACCCCACCACTTATTTAGACCGTAAAGAGGTCCGGAAAATGGACCGCTACTGTCAATTTGCATTAATAGCCAGCGATGAAGCGGTTAAAGATGCAGGCATTACCAAAGAAAATGTTGATGCAGACAGGGTAGGTGTAATTTTTGCCAGCGGTATCGGCGGTTTAATTACTTTCCAGGAAGAAGTTACCAATTTTGCCCTCGGCGATGGTACACCACGTTTTAACCCCTTCTTTATTCCCAAAATGATTTTGGATATTGCCGCAGGGCAAATCTCCATGCGTCATGGTTTCCGTGGGCCCAATTTTGCCGTTGTTTCTGCATGTGCCTCATCAACCAATGCAATAATCGATGCTTTTGATAATATCAGGCTCGACAAAGCAGATATTGTTATTACCGGCGGAAGTGAAGCGGTGGTTAGTGCTGCAGGCGTTGGTGGTTTTAACGCTATGAAGGCTTTAAGCGAAAGAAATGACAGTCCGAAAACAGCCAGCCGCCCCTTTGATAAAGACAGGGATGGTTTTGTAATGGGAGAAGGCTCCGGTGTTTTAGTGCTGGAAAGTCTTGACCATGCTTTGGCAAGGGGTGCAAAAATTTACTGCGAAATAGCTGGTGGTGGTGCTACTGCCGATGCTCATCATATTACTGCTCCACACCCCGAAGGGCTGGGCGCAAATAATGTGATGAAAGCCGCATTAAAAGATGCAGGCTTAAAACCTGAAGATATTGATTACATAAATGTACATGGTACCAGTACACCGCTTGGTGATATTGCGGAGACGAAAGCTATAAAAAAGGTTTTTGGTGATCATGCGTATAAACTCAATATCAGCAGTACCAAAAGTATGACGGGCCACTGCCTTGGAGCTGCAGGTGCTTTAGAAGCATTGGCTTGTATTATGGCCGTAACAAAAGATATGGTACCGCCAACCATCAATCATTTTACAGACGATCCGGATCTGGATGTAAATCTTAATTTTACTTTTAACAAAGCACAGCACCGCACTGTAAATGCTGCCCTCAGCAATACATTTGGTTTTGGCGGGCACAATGCCAGTGTGATAGTAAAAAAATATAAAGCATAGGTTTTATAACAAGCTTTGGTAAAGCTGTTCATCATCGTTGTATCGCACTCTTCAACCATAACCATTATTCAATATTCATTTAAGCCTGTTTACTGCTGCACCTCTGTAATAAAAGCTTTGCTACCTCAATAATTCTTTCTTTTATTTTGAATTAAAAAAACTTTAATTTCACTAAAATAATTTCTACGCCGCTTTGCAATTCATAAAAGACTTTTTTAAAAGCCAAAATAAAAACCGGGAGTTTAAAAAGCAACTCAACAATATACTGGGTTTTACACCCGGCGAAATTGAGTTGTATAAAACAGCACTCAGCCACCGCAGTGTTAGGGAAGGTGCAGATGAAAACAATGAACGACTGGAGTTTTTAGGCGATGCTGTATTAAGTTCTGTTATTGCTCATTACCTGTTTAGAAAATATCCTTACAAAGGCGAAGGCTTTTTAACCGAGATGCGGAGTAAAATGGTAAACCGCCAGATGCTGAATGATATTGCATTGAAGATGGGGCTTAAAAAAATTACTTTTTACAACAAGTACGATAACTCACTTAAAATTTCGCAGATTTTTGGTAATACATTAGAGGCATTAATTGGCGCCGTGTATTTAGACAAGGGTTATGCAGGCACACAAAAATGGGTGGAGAAATGTATTATCATGCCTCACTTATTTATCGACGACCTGGAAATAATTGAGATCAATATTAAAAACAGGTTATACGGCTGGGCCAATAAAAACGGTAAAGCGCTGGAGTTTGAAACACTAAGTGAAAAATTTGAAAATGGCCGTCGCTTATTTACCATTGGTGCTACTGTAGATGGAGAATTGATTGCCGAAGCAAAAGGATATAATAAAAAAGATGCCAGCCAGATTGCAGCACAGTTGGCGGTTGAAAAATTAGGACTGTAAGCAAAGTTGACAGATAATAGATGTTAGTTGACAGAATAACGTAACATCTATAATTCCTGTCATCTGTCATCGAACAACTAACAACTATGACTTTCGGAATATTAGGAAGCGGCAGTTGGGGAACAGCCCTGGCAAAAATTTTAACCGATAACGGCAATACAATTTTTTGGTGGAACAGGAGTGAGGCTGCAATTAAGTATATACAAACCCGCCACCACAATCCGCAATATTTACCAACCGCAGGCTTTGATGTTACCAGGCTTAAATTAACTACCGATGCAGCAGAGGTTATCAAAAATTCTGACTGTATTGTGATTGCTGTACCATCTGCGTATGCTGCGGAAGTGTTGCAGCAGCTGGATAAAAATATCTTTTCCGGTAAAAAAATAATATCTGCCATTAAAGGAATCTTACCCGAACAGAATGTTTTATTAAACGATTACTTAAAGCAGGAATTTAACTTTGACCTGAAAGATTATTTTGCTGTACTGGGCCCCTGTCATGCCGAAGAAGTGGCAGCAGAAAAATTATCTTACTTAACATTTTCGGGCATAGATGAAACTGTAACAAAGCAACTGGCATCTTATTTTAAAACGGATTATCTCAACACAATTGAGAATACAGATATTTATGGCGTTCAGTATGCGGCCATCTTAAAAAATATTTATGCAGTAGGCTCGGGCATGGCACATGGGTTGGATTACGGCGATAATTTTTTAAGTGTATTAATTGCCAACAGCGCCGATGAAATGGCAAGTTTTTTACGCAAGTCCGGGGTTAAAAATATTGAAGTAGGACATACTGAACACCAGGAAACAGTTAACGAACACAGGCCAATAAATTATGCCGCATCAGTTTACCTGGGAGATTTATTAGTTACCTGTTATTCTTTACACAGCCGTAACCGTTCTTTTGGCAATATGATTGGTAAAGGATATGCCGTAAAAGCTGCACAACTGGAAATGAGGATGGTGGCCGAGGGGTATAATGCCAGCAAATGTATGTTTACCATTAATCAGACTATTAAGGCCGATATGCCCATAGCAACAACCATCTATAAAATTTTATGGGAAAACCTGCCAGTAGCCGAAGGTTTTAACGAAATAGAGCAAACATTGGTGTAGGGTTTTTGTTATCTTTATGTAACAAATAATAACATGCCTTTCTCTTTTTCAAATATTGGAAGTACTGCAATCCTCTTCATGATTGGGTGTTTGGTAATTGCAGAATTGGTGAAGTATCTGCGAAAAAATTTTCACCACTCAGAAAAATAGATCTGCAGCAATTCCGTCGGCAAATAATTTCCCTTCTTTGGTTAAAATAATTTTTTCGTTTTCGGTTTTTAACTTTTCTCCGGCCTCCCACTTTTTACCTGCGGCTTGTAATTTCAATGTAGCATCATTCCCGAATTTATCAGTTACCAATGCTAAATCCAAACCTTCCATTGTTCTTAATGATGTCATGATGTATTCATTAAGCTGTTGTGTTCCTGTCAGTATTTCTTCTTCAAAAGGAATTATATTTTTTTGCAGCGATGTAATGTAGAGTGCATTATTGGCAATATTCCATTTTCTGCTTTTACCAGTAAAGGAATGTGCCGAAGGACCAAAACCATAATAGGTGGAGCCGCTCCAGTAGCTGCTGTTATGTTTGCTGCGCATGCCCGGTTTTGCAAAATTGCTTATTTCATAATGTTCATAACCGGCGTCTTCCATCCATTGCATTAGTAATAAAAACTGGCGGGCCTGCTTTTCAGCATCCACATTTTCTTTTTTCTTAAGCAGTATCATTTTGTCCAATGCTGTTTTTGGTTCTACTGTTAAGGCATAACAACTGATGTGAGGAATATTTTTTTCAATTACAAGTTCTACATTTCTTTTCCAGTCCCCGTCATTCAGTAATGGAGAGCCATAGATCAGGTCAATAGAAAAATTATCATACCCTGCATTTTTAATTTTATCAATGCAGATCAATGACTCCGTTGCGGTATGAGCCCGGTTCATCCATTTCAATTCATCCTCAAAAAAACTTTGAATGCCTGCGCTAAGCCTGTTTATGCCAATGGCTTTCCAGTCTTGTAGTTTTTCGTCGGTAATATCATCAGGGTTGGCTTCTAAAGTAATTTCAATGTCATCTGCAAATTCAAATCTTTTTTGCAGGGCATTAAAAATAAATTTCAGATCATCGGCAGTTAAAATACTTGGTGTGCCGCCACCAAAATAAAGTGTTGAAATAATTTCCTTTTCAGTTTCGTTATTGAGTGAGGGGGATAAGCTGATCTCTTTGGCCAAAGCGGCCATCATGTCTGCTTTTAATTGTAGTGAAACAGAGAAATGGAAATTGCAATAGTGGCAAGCCTGTTTGCAAAAAGGGATATGTATGTAAATGCCCGGCAAATATTTTTGGTTTACATCCCGATAACTGTCAGGATAAAATTTTAAATTTGATTATTAATGAACAAAATAAAATTATTGCACTCAAAGTTTTTACTGCTCTTAATTTTGCAGGCTGTTTTTTTTCTGCCAACAGTTAACTGCCAGCAGTCAACTGTAAAGTACCAGCTAAGTATTTATTTTGTTGATAAAGATAGTTCCTTTAGTCCGCAGCAGTTAAAATTGCAAACCATATTCAGTGATGTTATCAAATGCAGGGTATATATAAACAGCATTCCTTCGCTTTTAGGTAGTAAGGGTTATCCTGCAGCATCTGTAGATAGTATCTGGGAAACCAAAGATACTACCGGTATAAAACTTTTTTTGGGTAAACAATATCAATGGATAAAATTAGTAACTGACAGCATTGATAAAAAAGCGATTGCCGAAAGCGGCTATTTTGAAAAGAACTTCTCCAACAAAGTGTTGAATATGGAGCAATTGCAAAGTATTCAGTTGCGGATATTAAATTATTATGAAAATAACGGCTATCCATTCGCAAAAGTATTTTTAGATAGTATCCGCCTGGAAGAAGAAAAAATAACAGCATTATTAAAGGTAAATCCCGGCATCCTCTATCATATCGATAGTATACGGGTACTGGGTAAAGTAAAGATTTCTAAAAATTTTCTACAACATTATTTAAACATTCCCAACGGTGGTATTTATAATAAAGACAGGCTGCAACAGGTTAGTAAACGGATTTTAGAGCTACCGTATTTGCAGGAAGTGCAACCGAACGATATTACTATGCTTGGAGCAGGCTCAGTACTTAATCTTTATCTGGTACCCAAAAAAAGCAGCCAGTTTAATTTTTTGCTGGGTGTGCTGCCGGCAGCTAACCAGGCCAGTAAATTTCAGTTAACGGCCGATGTAAATCTTAATCTTAAAAACGCACTGAATAATGGCGAAACTATTTTATTAAACTGGCAGCAGCTGCAAAAAAAATCGCCACGCTTAAATTTAGGCTATCAACAACCCTATATTTTCAATTCTAAATTTGGCGTTGACTTTTTATTTGACCTGTTTAAAAAAGACTCTAGTTTTTTACAGGTAAACGGGCAGTTGGGCTTGCAATATATCGTGTCTGCCAATCAATCCGGCAAAGTTTTTATGCAATGGCAAAACAGTTTTTTGTTGGCCAATGGAGTAGATACTAATCTTGTAAAAGCAACAAAACAATTGCCCCCTAATATTGATGTAAGTGCTGTTAATTTTGGTGTGGATTATGAATGGGTAAAAACTGACTATCGACTAAACCCACGCAGCGGTAATGAAATAAAATTGACGGCTATGGTCGGGCTTAAAAAAATAAAACGGAATAATGATATTATTTCAATAAAAGACCCCTTCTTCAATTTTGCAAGCCTGTATGATTCACTAAAAGAACGATCTTACCAGTTCCGTATAAAATTATCTGCTGCACATTATTTTCCTGTAGGTAAACAAGGTACTTTTAAAACAGCACTGAACATGGGGGTGTTTAACAGCCAGAGTATTTTCCGGAATGAATTGTTTCAAATTGGTGGTTACCGCTTATTACGTGGCTTTAATGAGGAAAGTATTTATGCCACCCAATATGGTGTTGCCACTGCAGAATACCGTTACAGGGTGGGGCTTAATTCATTTTTATTTGCTTTTACAGATGCAGGACTGGTAAAAAATAAATATCAAAACATTAATCTTAATAATAACTTTATTTCTACCGGTCTTGGAATGGCTTTTGAAACAAAATTTGGCTTGCTTAATATCAGCTATGCCCTGGGTAAAAGAGATGATATTAAATTTAATATCCGGGAAGCATCCAAAATACATTTTGGATATGTGAATTACTTTTAATTATCTGCTTTGCTACAATTACTTTTGTAAAAATTTTTTATTTAAAGTGGGAAGATTATTTAGTTTCTTTTTTTTCATGATCTGTTTACCGGCTTTGGTTATTGCGCAAAAGCCCGATTCGGTATTTATTAAAAAAGATTCTTTGCAAGCTCCCGTAGTTACTATTGCAAATCGTTATGAAAATGCATTACAAACTATTCTGAAACAAAATACTTTTTTAAACAGCCAGGGCACACCCGTAACGATGGCGGTAAAAATTAAAAAAACAAAACCTGCCGACACTATATTTTATTTGCTGGCAGCGCTGGTTTTTTTAATGGGATTGATAAAGTTTTTCTTTGCCCGTTATTTTACCAACCTTTTTAAAGTTTTCTTCAATACATCTTTCAGGCAAAGCCAGCTGGCTGATCAATTATTACAGGCAAAACTGCCTTCACTATTTTTTAACGCTTTCTTTATTATAAGTGGGGGCGTTTATATTTATTTTTTATTGTTGCAGTATAAGTTTATTACCGACATTCATCAATGGACAATATTAGCTTCCTGTATTTTGATTTTAGGGCTTGTTTACCTGGCAAAATTCAGCACACTTAAATTTACAGGGTGGGTAACCGGCTATAGGGAAGTAACTGACGCCTATGTTTTTGTTATCTTTTTAATTTGTAAGATCATTGGAGTGTTGCTGGTTCCATTCATTATTTTGATGGCCTTTACAGATGCGGCAATTGCTAAAGGCAGTGCCCTGGCTTCTTTATTAATAATAGTACTGCTGCTTTTATTGCGTTTTTTAAGATCCTATGGCCTGCTTCAAAATCAATTGAAAGTCAGCAGGTTTCATTTTTTTTTATACATAGCAGGTGTCGAAATCTTACCCCTTTTGTTGATTTACAAGGGCTTATTGTTTTTATTAAGTAAAAATCTGTAGTTTTGCAAAACCATTTGCCCAAATAGTATGGTTAAAAACGCTTCAACTAAGGCTGATAATCCAGTTCATAAAGTCAAAAAAATACTTATAGCCCAACCTAAACCGGATGGCGAAAAATCTCCGTATTTCGATCTGGCTAAAAAACATGGTATCACCCTTGATTTCTACCCTTTTATAGTAGTAGAGGGTATTATAGCAAAAGACTTCAGAAAGCAAAAAATCGATATTGCCCAATATTCTGCAGTAATATTTACCAGCAGGCATGCCATCGATCATTTTTTCAGGGTTTGCCACGAAATGAAGATCAATATTTCGCAGGATACCAAATATTTCTGCATAACAGAGGCAGTCGCCCTTTATTTACAAAAATTTATTTTGTACCGTAAGCGTAAGGTTTTTTATGGTGCCGATGGTACCAATAAAAGCCTGTTTGATGTGATCAATAAGCATAAGGATAATGAAAAATTTCTTTACCCCTGCTCAGAGTCTTTTGATAGTGAAATAACCAACTGGTTAAAAGGAAATAATTGTGGTTATGCCACCCCTGTATTGTACCGGATCATCAGTAATGACATAAAAGAGGTGGTGGAGAGAAATTATGATGTAATATGTTTCTTTACCCCCGGAGGTGTTAAAAGCCTGATGGAAAATTTCCCCAAGTTTAAACAAAATGGTACCAGGATTGGCGCTTTTGGTGCAAATACACTTAAGGCAGCGGAAGAGGCTGGTTTAATATTGGAGATAAAGGCACCACAGCCAAAAGCACCGAGTATGGTTAGTGCTTTGGAATTATTCCTTTCTACCTATAAGAAAAAATAAAGTTTTAAAAGATTAATTGCCGGGATTATTGCCTGATTTTAAATTCTCAATCATTTTTATTATTTGTATTAAAACGAAAAGAACAGCCCAAAGTGTAAAAATTATCCGGCGTTCTTTTATTAAGTTTTAAACCACCTGCGGCATCAATTCTAAAATTATCATTTATGTTGTAAGATAAACCTGCACTAATGCTGTGCTCGGGTTTGTATTTTTTCCAGATGTATCCAAACACTTCAATAAAGGCACACCAGTTATCTTCAAATTTAAAACGGGGAGAAAACGTATAAATATAGGTTGGTTCATTTCTAAAAATTTCCCACTCCATCCCGACATTGTAATTAAGTAATAAGTTCTTATTTAATGTATGTTGAAAAGCGAATCTAAAATTTGCACCATCAATTGTGTCAGTTTTTCCAGTTAATGTTCTTAAACTATTAAAAGAATAATGTGCAATCAGTGCAATTTCTGGTCTTATTCCTTTTTCTTTAATAAAATTTGCTTTAAAACCCAGTTGAAAAGTATTTATACCAGTGTATTGTACTCTTATGGGTGTACTAATTCTTTTTTCCGAAACCCATTCTGTAATTAGCCTTGCTTCAATTCTGTTGCTTAATCCATACCGCCCCAAAAACAATGGATGCTGAAAGTATTTATCGATGCTATTAGATTGAGGATCTTTATCAGTCTGTTTTAAAAAGCCGCTTTCAAATTGCGCCCACTTTTTAGGTATAGTAAATGGGGTGTTTGATTTACCGAGCCTGTCTATTTCTATAACATCATTTTGTGCATATGTTTCAAATAGTTTGAATACCAATATAATCAGGATGAATGTTTTTCTTAGCATACAAAATATATTTTTAAACGAAGAATGCAACTATTACTTTTAATAAATACTAACTCAAGGTATATTCGTAAAAAATTTAAAACAATACCACGGTTAGGTAATTCTGTTAATTAATGTGTAAAAACTTTCTAAAACTGTATAATTAATTTCCTAAAACAATGTCTCACAATTTTACAAACAGGTTAAGTAAAGAAAGCAGCCCTTATCTTTTACAACATGCCCATAATCCGGTTAACTGGTATCCATGGGGCGATGAGGCGCTGCAAAAAGCTAAAGAAGAAAATAAAGTAATACTGGTAAGCATTGGTTATGCTGCCTGTCATTGGTGTCATGTAATGGAAAAAGAGAGTTTTGAAAATGAAGCGGTGGCCAAACAAATGAATGAAAATTTCATCAATATTAAAATTGACAGGGAAGAGCGGCCAGACCTGGACCATATTTATATGGATGCTGTGCAGGCAATGACCGGAAGCGGGGGCTGGCCATTGAATGTTTTTTTAACTCCGGAAGCAAAGCCTTTTTATGGAGGCACTTACTTTGCACCAGTTAATGCATATAATCGGGCATCGTGGACAGAAACTTTACATGGTATAACTAAAGCCTGGGGCGAAAGGAAAAATGAAATAGAATCGCAGGCAGAAAACCTTCTGGCACATATACAGCAATCAAATAATTTTGGCAATATTGCAACACCTGCTAACGACAATCTTTTTACAAAAGAAAATTGCAAACTGATAGCAGAAAATATCTTAAAACAGGCAGATACAGTTTGGGGCGGCTTTGGCAAAGCCCCTAAATTTCCTCAAAGTTTTACTATTCAATACCTCTTCCAATACCACTATTTTACCGGCGATGCATCTGCTTTAGACCATGCACTTCTTTCGTTAAACAAAATGCTTGAAGGCGGTATTTATGATCATGTTGGTGGCGGCTTTTCCCGGTACAGTACCGATGCCGAATGGCTGGCACCGCATTTTGAAAAAATGTTGTACGATAATGCTTTACTGCTCAATATACTTTGCGACGCTTATCAAATTACAAAACAAAAAAAATACGAACGGGCCATTAGAGAAATAATTGATTTTGCAGTAAGGGAATTATCAGATTCGTCAGGTGGTTTTTATGCCGCTTTGGATGCCGATAGCGAAGGGGAAGAGGGGAAGTTTTATGTTTGGAGTAAAGCAGAGATACTGCAAATATTAGGCATTGATGCGGATGTTTTTTGTGAGTTTTATGATGTTACTGATAAAGGTAATTGGGAAGGGAAAAACATACTCCGTATTTTAAAAAGTATTGAGATTTTTGCTTCAGAAAAAGGAATTACTGAAGCCGATCTGGAAAGTACATTAAAAAATTGCCTGCAAAAATTATTAAACCAGCGCAGTAAACGCATACGCCCAATTACCGATGATAAAATTTTATTAGGTTGGAATGCTTTAATGATAACCGCTCTTTGTAAAGCTGCCGCTGCCCTGGGAGAAGAAAACTACAGAGTGCTTGCTGAAACAACAATGGACTTTGTTGTTAAAGCGTTTAAGAAAAATGAGGATGGTTTTGAATGCTTTCACACTTATAAAAAAGGCATTGCCAAATACCCTGCCTTTTTAGACGATTACGCATGTCTTATTCAGGCCTGCATTAAGTTACAGGAAGTAACCTCCAATATAAAATACCTGGATTTTGCAAAAGAGATAACCCAATTTGTAATTGATAATTTTATGGATGAAGCTACCGGCTACTTTTTCTTTACCCATGAAAACCAACAGGATATTATTTTACGTAAAAAAGAAGTGTATGACGGAGCTACACCTTCAGGCAACAGCATTATGGCAGAAAACCTGTATTACCTGTCTGTAGTTTTTGATAATGCGGTTTGGCACCAGATTGCCGATAAAATAACCAATGCATTGGCACCTGCAATTTTGCGACACCCAACTTCTTTTGCAATTTGGGCATCTTTATTGCTAAAACATACGTTTGTAATAAATGAGCTGGTTATTGCAGGTAATAATTTTCAGGCACTCAGAAATGAATTGCTTTTAAAGTATTTACCAGAAGTAATTCTACAAACCGGAAGCGGCGGGAATAGTAATTTTCCAATGTTAAAAGGTAAAAACCCGGGCAATGAAACCCTTATTTACTGGTGCAGGCAATATAGCTGCAATGCACCCGTTAACAGTGTAGAGAAACTAATGAGGCAAATGAAAGCGGGGATAAAAATAGAAACGTAATCACAATAATTGAATTTTTCTTTCGTTTATAAATTTCAGGACTAGATTTTAACCAAAAAATTAATCCGAGAAACGGGCACAAAATGAAGTTAATTCAAAATAATCATTACATTTGCTCATCACCCTCAAAGTTAAAAACAATGAAGAACAAGTTGTTCTACATGATGGCAGTAATAGCTATCATATCTACTACAACGAGCTGTAAAATGCTTGGCGGAAAAAATAAAGGTGGGTCTCTTCCCAACGATGGCCAGTTACATGGCGTTGCTCCTGCTTCACGGTGGAGTTTACCCAAGCCTCCCGGAATGGTTTATGTTAATCCAGGTACCTTTCACATGGGCCCAAGCGATGAAGATGTAAGCTATGCATACACTGCCCGTAACAAAGCTGTTTCTATTAGTGGTTTCTGGATGGATGCCACAGAAATAACCAATAACGAGTACCGCCAGTTTACCAACTGGGTTAAAGACTCAATTGCTGGGCATTTAATGGGCTATGAAAAACAAGGTGCTGATGGAAATACCTACCTTGACTGGAAAAAAATAAAAACAATTAAATGGGGTGATAAATCGACAATGGAAAAAATTGATGCGATGATCTTAACCCCGGATAACCGCATTTTTGGAAAAAAAGAAATTGACGCCAATAAATTAGAATATCAATCAGAGGTTTTTGATTATAAAGCCGCTGCTCAAAACAGGGATATAAACATTCCACGTTCTAAATTCATTATAAAAAAGGCAATTAAAATATATCCAGATACACTTTGCTGGATTAGGGATTTCTCCTACTCTTATAATGAGCCAATGGCAAAGCAATATTACAGCCACCCTGCTTTTGGAAACTATCCTGTAGTAGGTGTTAGCTGGAAACAAGCTACAGCATTTTGCGAATGGAGAACACATTATTTAAATGCCTTCCTTGAGGGAAAGAAAAGAACTCCTGAATCTGATTTCCGTTTACCAACAGAAGCGCAATGTGAATATGCAGCCCGTGGCGGAAGATCTCAGGCGGCTTATCCATGGGGAGGTTATTATCTTAGAAATAAAAAAGGCTGTTTGTTAGCCAACTTTAAACCAGGCCGTGGTAATTACCCAGAAGATGGCGGGTTGTATACTGTAAGAGCTGATGCTTATTGGCCAAACGATTTTGGCTTATATAACATGGCTGGTAATGTTGCAGAATGGACTTCTTCTTTATATTACGAAGGTGCTTATAATTTTCAACATGATTTAAACCCGGATATCAGATATAACGCTAAAGAAACAGATAAGCCACGGGACAAACGTAAAGTATTACGTGGTGGCAGTTGGAAAGATGTAGGTGCATTATTAAGATGCGGTACACGTAGCTACGAATACCAGGATACAGCAAAATCCTATATCGGATTCCGTTGTGTGATTGATTTGCCACC
>JAYVJU010000217.1:0-5820 GCA_043769035.1 Ferruginibacter sp. | reverse complement strand
CCGTTTACTATTGCATCTAAATACTCCTTTCTGATCTCAATTTTACCAAAATCCTTTTCCTCTTCACTTACCGGGCAAAGGTAGGTACGCATCATATCTCCCACATCGCTGATAAAATACCCGGGCATGACCGTGTCAAGGTCTATCACACATAATCCTTTGTCCTTTTCATCAAACAATACATTGCTTATTTTGGTGTCGTGGTGCGTTACCCGGATCTTAAAATCAGTATCCTGTTTTATCTTTTCAAAATCATTGGCAATAGTTTTATGTTTTTGAAGTAAAGCTATTTCCGTTGACGATGCTGCTATTCGCTCTGCATTTCCATTAAGCAATGCTTTTTCAAATTGCCGGTAGCGTAAACTAAGATTATGAAAATCGGGTAAAGTTATTTTTAGATCAGCAGCTTTAAAGCCGGATAGTTTTTTTGTAAAAGCACCGAATTGTTTTGCCGCTTCAAATGCCTGTGCCGGGTTTGTAGCCACATCAATGGTATGCGAATCTTTTACAAACGGAAACAACCTGAAATAGCCATCGACTGTTTTAATGATTGCTTTTGCCCCTGTTGTTTTTATTGGAGCAACAAATAAATAATCCGGGTAATTCTTTTTCAGATATGCATCAATAGTGGTGATATTTTCAGCAATATCTTCCGGCTGTTTAAAAATTGTATGATTGATACGCTGCAGAATATAATGCTCATCATTTCTTTTTACATGCCAGGTATTATTTATTAAACCACTGCCGAATAACTGAATGATACATTCCTTTTCATCAATACCATAGTTTTGTAAAACAGCTGCAATCATTTTAATAAAACTTAGCCTGTAAAATTAAAACGCATCTTGGGTAAACGTGCCGTTAACCTTGCGTAAAATATGCAGCGGATTATTATTTTTTAATGCATCGGGTAATAAATGTGCCGGGAAATTCTGATAAGCAACCGGCCTTACAAAACGTAGTATAGCTGCCGTACCTACAGAAGTGCTAC
The DNA here is from genome assembly GCA_043769035.1 of Ferruginibacter sp. Taxonomy (GTDB): domain Bacteria; phylum Bacteroidota; class Bacteroidia; order Chitinophagales; family Chitinophagaceae; genus Ferruginibacter. The sequence continues at coordinate 4,829 of JAYVJU010000217.1, read as the reverse complement.
GACCATCTGTTGTGGATGGAAATGGCCCGCCATGCACCATGGCATCACATACTTCAACACCGGTAGGAAAGCCACCAAAAATTACACGTCCTGCTTTTTCTTTCATTAAATCTATAACCGGTTGTATTTGTTTTTCATCTGTACCGGTGGCATGAACAGTTGCAGTTAACTGTCCTTCCATATCTTTTAATATGTCACCTATTTCATCCACATTGTTGCACAACACAATCAAAGTAGCAGGGCCAAAAACTTCATGCGACAATTGTTTATTGACAATAAAATCTTTTTGCGTAACAGTAAATACATAAGGCAGGGCTTCTGTTTTTGCAGCATCAGCCGCTGTATTACTATGCGCCAATGCAGTTACGGCTGCTGTGCTTTTAAGTTTATCAACACCACTGTAATAGTTAGCGCAAATATTTGCACTTAACATTGTGCCCGGCATTGCGTTTTTAAAACCTTCTGATAAAGTATTTAAAAAACCTGCTGCATTATCATCATTAACCATAAATACCAAACCCGGGTTGGTACAAAACTGCCCCACGCCCATTGTAACCGATGCAACAAGCCCATTTGCAATACCATTTGCATTGGCGGCAACAGCATCAGGCATTAATATTACCGGATTAACAGCACTCATTTCGGCATACACCGGAATTGGTTCTGCACGGTTTACAGCGGCATTAAAAATTGCCATGCCTCCTTTTCGGGAACCGGTAAAACCAATTGCCTTAACAGCAGGATCTGTTACCAATTTTATTGCTATTGTCTCGTCGCTAAATAACATCGAGAAAACACCATCAGGCATATTTGTTTTTTTTGCTGCACTACTGATGGCACGAGATACCATTTCATCTGTACCCGGGTGCGACGGATGTGCTTTTACAATTACAGGGCAGCCGGCAGCTAATGCAGAAGCAGTATCGCCGCCTGCCGCTGAATAAGCAAAAGGAAAATTACTGGCACCAAAAACCATAACCGGGCCAATAGCAATCATCATGCTGCGCAGGTCTGGCTTTGGCAAAGGCTGCCTGTCTGGTATTGCTGTATCAATCCTGGCATCTACCCACGTGCCTTCACGTAATAACTGGGCAAATAATTTTAGTTGCCCGGTAGTGCGGCCACGTTCTCCTGTTAATCTTGCAGCCGGCAAACCGGTTTCTGCCATTGCACGGTTTATTAAATCATCTCCCAAAGCCATAATTTCCTCGACAATGGCTTCAAGAAATATTGCTTTTTCTTCGCCGGACTTTTGACTATATATTTTAAAAGCAGCGGCAGCTTTTGCAGCTATTTCATCTGCTTCATTTGCAGTTGCCTGGTGAAATGTTCCGGGCAATAACTCACCTGTAGCCGGGTTTGTGGCTTCAAAAGTTGTGGTTCCGGTTGCCGAAGATGTATAACCAATTATATTTTCGCCTGTAATTTTCATAACTGAATTTCTAAAATAAGATTTATAAATAAGGGTATAAAAATAGCCCATTTTTTAAATGGGCTGATTATTATTTTACGATACGTAAACTGTAATAATTATTTTATACCTGTAATCATGTTTACAGTTATGTATGCTTTGGCTTTAGGGCTGTACACATCTTTACTTGAAAAGTAAAACTGCACCGTTTTGTTTTTAAGTTTGGTAAAATCTTTTACATATTCATTGCCATTATTTACATAATCGCTCCATACTAATTTTGTGGCTTTTGCACCCGAAAGTACGGTTACATAAACAAACTCACTTAATTCAATATTTTGTACCACTCCTTTTATAGAAGGGATTTCCGCAGGGGCGTCTTTTTCTACATATTCCATTTTACCCTCTGCCATTTTCAGCATAAGATCATTCATGGCCTTACAGTTTGATTTTACAAGATCCATCCCGATTTCGGCTCCCAGTTTTTGCATGCCATCCATATCGGTCATTTCAATATTACGTTCCTGGGCAAGTATCATAAAATCAGTCATCGATTTTTGCATCATGCATTGGCCAATGGCAAGCTGCAGGTCTTCTTTTGTTTTTTTATCGATATCGGGCATTGCAGTTAAACAGGCGCAGGTGCTGTCAACAATTCTTTTCTTGGTAGAATCTGCCTGGGCAACAGCGGTAAAACAACAGCTCATTACAAGCGCAAAACCAATTAATTTTTTCATTTGTACTTTTTTTTTACAAACCTAAGATAAAATGTTTTGATTATGGGATGATACCTGCATATTAAGGTTAAATTATAATAAAAGCCCGTTGCCGTCCTGAATTATGAAATAATAACCGGGACGCTACATCAACTGTTTCTCCGATATAATATTTATTGTCTTTTTGGCTTTGCAATATGTAAACAAAATGGGGCATAAAAAAATCCCTGCAAATGCAGAGATTTAGTTTGTCGGGATGACAAGATTCGAACTTGCGACCCCACGCCCCCCAGACGTGTGCGCTACCGGGCTGCGCTACATCCCGAAAATTAATTTTACCGGAGGGCAAAAGTAATTGAAAATTTCAACTTTAAAAACTTCAACTTATCTTATTATCTTTGCGCAACTTTTTATACATGAAGGTTTTAATTAAACAAGCCAGGATCATTTCTCCCTCCTCTCCTTTTAACGGACAAATAAAAGATATTTTAATAAGTGATGGTATCATTACACAAATTGCTGATGCCATTAGTGATAAAGCCGACCAGCTTATTGCACAAAAAGATCTTTGCATGAGTATTGGCTGGATGGATGTATTCTCCAATTTTGCCGATCCGGGTTTTGAGTATAAAGAAACATTAGAAACCGGTGCTAAAGCAGCCGCAGCAGGCGGTTTTACCGATGTAATGGTAATACCCAACACCAACCCGGTGGTACATAATAAAGCACAGGTAGAATATATTATACAAAAAGCGAAAGCACTGGCAGTAAATATTTACCCGATTGGTGCTGTAACAAAAAATATTGCCGGTGGGGACCTTGCAGAAATGTATGATATGCACCAATCCGGCGCACTTGCGTTTAGCGATGGCACCAGTTCAGTACAATCATCGGGGCTTTTATTAAAAGCATTACAGTATGTAAAAAGCTTTGACGGTACAGTTATTCAAATACCGGATGATAAAAGTATAGGCGCCAATGGCCTGATGAATGAAGGAATAATTTCCACTCAACTTGGTTTACCCGGTAAACCCGCCATTGCAGAAGAACTGATGGTGGCAAGAGATATTAAGCTGGCAAGATATACAGATAGCAAACTGCATTTTACAGGCATAGCTTCTGCAAAAAGTTTAGAATATATCAGGCGGGCAAAAGACGGAGGAATAAATGTGACTTGTTCGGTAAGTCCGCAACATCTTTTTTTTACCGAGAATGATTTACAGGATTATAATACTAACTTAAAACTAAATCCGCCTTTAAGAACTGAAACAGACAGGCTGGCTTTAATAAAAGCTGTTGCCGACGGAACAGTGGATTGTATTGCATCGCATCATTTTCCTCAAAACCAGGATGGAAAGATTTGTGAGTTTGAATATGCAAAAGAAGGAATGATCGGGTTAGAAAGCTTGTTTGGGGTATTAAGGTCAGTAATCGATACACAATGGTCGATAGAGGAGTATGTAAACTTTTTAAGTATAAACCCACGAAGAATTTTTGGAATAGCTATACCGGAAATAAAAGAAGGCGCAGCAGCCAGCCTTACTTTGTTTAATAATGATGAAGAATATGTGTTTGATGAAAAGATGATACGATCTAAATCGAAAAACTCTGCTTTTGCCGGCAAAAAATTAAAAGGCAGGGTTGCAGGCATTATTAATAAAGGAAAAGTGGAACTGAACTGATATGAAAAATATTACGGCAACTTATAAAGGATTGGTAACAGGTGGTTTGATGATAGTTGCCTGCGTATTTTGTTATTTTGCTTTGAAAATACCTTTTAACAGTAAGGAGCAATTTATTGTTCTGGCTATTTATTCGGCAGGTATTGTGTGGAGCCTGGTAACTTTTAAAGCTGCTGCAACCGAAGAAAAAAAGTTTAAAGATTATTTTCAGACCGGTTTTAAAACCTTTATTGTTGTTACACTATTGATGGTGATTTACTGCATTATTTTTTACAATTTTAATACCGGTATAAGAGATACCTGGATTGCAGAAAATAACCAGATGCTGTTGAAAGAAGGCAATCATATGCCTGCCGAAATAGCCGAAAATGCAAAAAAAATGAAAAGCATGTTCCTGCCAATGATGGTGGGAATTAATTTGTTTAAATACCTTATTATTGGGGTATTAATAACAGTAATTACAGCTGGGTTTTTAAGCCAAAAAAAATAAAACATGGATCTGTCAATTGTAATACCACTTTTTAATGAAGATGAATCTTTGCCGGAACTGTGTGCCTGGATTGAAAGGGTGATGCTGGCCAATAATTATTCTTACGAAGTAATATTGATAGACGATGGCAGCACCGATACATCGTGGAAAGTGATTGAGGAATTGCGGAGCAAAAATGCAAATCTTAAAGGCATAAAGTTTCAACGTAACTATGGTAAAAGCGCTGCACTAAACGAGGGATTCAAAGCTGCACAGGGTGATGTGATTATAACTATGGATGCAGATATGCAGGACAGCCCTGACGAAATTCCGGACTTAAGAAAAATGATAGTTGAAGATGGAATTGACCTGGTGAGTGGCTGGAAGAAAAAACGTTTTGACAATACACTTACAAAAAATATTCCCAGTAAACTGTTTAATGCAGCGGCACGTAGTATGAGCAAGATTAAACTGCATGATTTTAATTGTGGCCTCAAATCGTACAGTAAAAAAGTAGTAAAAAGTATTGAAGTATATGGCGAAATGCACCG
>JAYVJU010000216.1:0-7786 GCA_043769035.1 Ferruginibacter sp. | reverse complement strand
AAAAAGCACCGCAGCAAACCCGGATTGGTAGAACGTTTTGAACTGATGTGTAATGGTAAGGAAATTGCCAATGCCTACAGCGAATTGAATGACCCTATTGAACAACGGGAACGTTTTGAAGAACAGGTAAAACTGATGGAACGTGGCGATGATGAAGCCATGTTTATTGACCATGATTTTTTACGTGCCCTGGAATATGGTATGCCCCCAACAAGTGGTATTGGTTTTGGTATCGACAGGATTGCGATGTTATTAACCAACCAGCACTCTATTCAGGATGTATTATTCTTCCCGATGATGCGGCCGGAGAATAAAGAATCGTAATATATATCAGAATTTATACAGTGCTTCAGGGTGTGATTTTAAGTAAAGTTTAGCTTCCTGAATTTGCTGTTTTAACCATACTCCCAAAGTGATTTTTTTGTCGTAGTAATCAAAAACAAAAAAATCCCTGCCGGCTCTGTCAACAAAAAAACTGAAGCCCAAATATGCATCGCCATAAAAGCCATACTTATTAGAATATTCAAAAGCCATTATATGGTAATATGGATAGTAAGAGGATGGTCGTTCAACAATTTCAAAGTGCAATTGCATTTCATTACTGTCTAGCGGAGAATAATAATTAACAAAATGTGTTTTACTAATCATTGGCAACTTGTAAAAAGAATCTAGTATCTTTCTTTCAAAAGTTGAGTATAAAAACTGATAAGGTAAAAATTTTACAGAATCAACTACCTGGTCTTTTTTATTATTCTGTTTTGTAAGCACTGCCAGTGTATCACCCTTATTATTGATATATCCTAAGGTGCCGCCTGTAATAAAAGAATGCTCACCTCTGTTTTCCCAAACGCAGCCATTGCAGAAACCGGCAATACCGTAATTAAATGCTTCGGCATAATCATATTTCGGCTCAATAACTATATCTCCTCTTCGGTTAGCAAAACCTACTTTTTTATTTTTTACAAATCTGGTAAGCCCTTCAGAGAAACCATCAGCCCCGTTATCATAGGCCAATGGTGCGAATAAAAACTCTCCTTTCCTGTTAAATACAACACCCCACGTATGAGGTTCGCTACCATTACTATTCATCCCGTTTAAATAAATCAGGTGCTCTTGTATTGGCTTTTTTAATTCTTGCCCCCAATAAATATACTTTGGTGTAATTATGGTTTTTCCGAATTGATTTTTCACACCTACCAAACTGTCTTTACTCAGGAAATAGTAAAGATGCTCAGTTCTGTTCTTTTCTTGAGCCTGTAACACCTGACTTGTTAATAATGCAATACCGATTATAATGATTCGCATTATTAAATATAATTGTAAAAAGTTAAATTGCCTGCCTTTGCTTTTCTTTTTAACTTTCTTATAAAAAACCTAACTTGTTAATTCAACCTATTCAACTTGAGATACTGCAAAATTCTATTCCTCTTTTTTGTGTTAACAGTATTTTGCCACAAATTATCTGGACAGGAAAATATTACCTGTCTAATTAAAACAGAACTAGGTAACATCAGCATTGAATTATATCCTGCAAAGGCTCCGGTAACTGTTGCCAATTTTTTAAAGTATGTTACTGCTCATTTATACGACAGCAGTTCTTTCTTTCGTGCTGTTACTTTAAATAACCAACCCAACAATGCTGTAAAGATTGAAGTGATACAGGGTGGAAATGTAGATTCGCTAAAAGAATTTGCGCCCATTGAGTTGGAAACAACACAGCAAACAGGCATACAGCATAAAGATGGTACCATATCTATGGCAAGAAGTTCACCTGCATCGGCCACCGGCAGTTTTTTTATCTGCATTAACGATCAGCCTTCGCTGGATTATGCTGGTAAAAGAAATGCCGACGGACAAGGTTTTGCAGCTTTTGGGAAAGTGGTAAACGGAATGGATGTAGTAAAAAAAATTCAACAATTATATCCTGAGCAGGGGCAATATTTTAAACCGGTTGTAAAAATCATTTCCATCACACGAATACAATAAACCATGCAAAAGATCTTCATCCTGCTGTTATTGGCTGCTGCACAAAATGTAATGGCACAAAATTTTGTAAGTAACCAGCGGCCCAGCAAGGGAACAGAACGTATTGCTGCATTTAACCAGCACCAGGGAGCAATAAATATATCTGCCTATAAAAAATTACAATGGCGCAATGTAGGGCCCGATAATATAAGTGGTCGCTGTACTGATGTGTGGGGCATTTCCGGTAATAAAAATATTGTATATGCCGCTTTTGCAACAGGAGGTTTATGGAAAACAGCAGATGCAGGCAAAACATGGCTGCCGTTGTTTGATAAACAAGGTACCCAGTCAATTGGTAATATGGCGATAGCGCCATCAAACAATAATATTATTTATGTGGGTACCGGCGAGGCCAATATTTTCAGGGCATCATTGCCGGGTATTGGTATGTTTAAATCTGCCGATGCAGGTAAAACATGGCAGCATATTGGTTTGGAAAACACCAGTACTATTGCAAGGGTAATAATACATCCAACTGATGCATCAACAGTTTATGTTGCTGCAGGCGGCAATGAGTGGAGTTATAATAATGACAGGGGCGTTTATCAAACCACTGATAGCGGAAAAACATGGAAAAAAATTTTAGGGAATGATGATAAAACTGGCTGCATCGATTTAAGAATGGATCCATCGGACCCAAATACCATTTACGCTTCAATGTGGAACCGCATACGCAAACGCTGGAGCGATCCTGTACCGGAAGATAACGACCATATTTACAAAACAACAGATGGCGGAAAAACATGGAAGCCGCTTACCAATGGACTGCCTGATACAAAGAATACCGGTAGAATAGGAATTGATATCTCCAGGAGCAACCCTGCTGTTATTTATGCTTTTGTTGATAACCACGATAAAAAAAGAGAAGTCAAAAAAGGAGAACTCGATCCTTACGGAAGGCCAATAGAAATTGTGGTAAAGGGAGTGGAAGTTTACAAAAGCAGTGATAAGGGTGAAAGCTGGACAAAGATGTCAGAGAACAACAATTTTATGGAAAGGTTTTGTGGTACGTATGGTTGGGTAATGGGGCAGATAAGAGTAAACCCGTTAGACGAAAACTGTTTGTATATTTTAGGATTGGCTATGGCAAAATCGAATGATGCCGGAAAAACATGGAAACGTTTTCAACCAAAAGATACCACCAGCGATTATATTCATGGCGATAACCATGGTTTGTGGATAGACCCGGCAGATTCTAATTACATTATTAACGGCGATGATGGTGGCGTTGCATTAACCTATGATGGCGGAAAAAAATGGAAAAATTTTTATAAACAGATTCCAACAACACAGTTTTATAATATTACTTACGATTCAAGGGTGCCGTACAATATCATTGGTTCGGTGCAGGATGAAGGCTCATTTATGGGAAGTATAAAAAATACTTTCGGTATTAAAGACAGCACAATAACTAAATGGAAATATGGACCTGGGGGAGAAGGTGTTATTCATGCCATTGACCCCGGCGATGCCAATACCATTTACACTTCTTCATTTTATGGCCGTTTAATAAAAGCCAATCTCGATTTACCCGATTCGTTACAGGAAAGAAATATTGCACCCAAAAAAGCTGACGATGAAGAAACGCACAGGGGCGAATGGCTTGCCTATACCATGATATCGCCACACAATAGTTTTACTGTTTATCATGGCATGCAATATTTATTTAAGTCGGCAGATAGCGGAGCTACATGGAAAAGGATCAGCCCCGATATGAGTAACAATAATAAACAACGGATGGGTAAAACCCCTTACGCTATTAATCACCAGGCCATAACTGCTGTTGACGAATCGCCGTTTAAAAAAGGATTATTATATGTTGGCACCGATGATGGCAGAGTTTGGATAAGTTTAAATGACGGCGGTAACTGGAATGAGATTACGAATGGCTTACCTGCAAATGCACATGTATCAAGATTGGTGGCATCAAAATATAATGCAGCAACAGTGTATGTAACATTAAGCGACAGAAGGGAAGATAATATTACTCCGTATATTTTTAAATCGGCCGACATGGGAAAAACATGGGTACCTGTTGCAGGCAATTTGCCACATAGCCCGGTAAACGTTATAAGAGAAGACCCCAGCAAAAAAAATATATTGTATTGCGGAACAGATATGGGAGCTTATGTAAGCAATACCGGTGGGCAAAAATGGATACCGTTAAATAATAATCTGCCTGCGGTTGTATCTGTACAGGATCTGTTTATTCATCCCAAAACAAATCAACTGGTAATTGCAACTTACGGCAGGGGCATATATGCTTTGGATGATATAAGTATGCTGCAAAAATAGCTGCATCTCTTTTTTATTGCCGGAAATATTTACTTAAAAACACTTGCATTACCGGGGTTTAAGCATTAATTTTCATATATAACCAAAAACAAGTTATTATGAAACAGATAATCTCTTCCCGGATAGCAGGTATTATTTTTGCCCTTGCCGTTGGTACTTTTGGTGTTTTGCATTTTATGAATGCAGAGGAAATGAAAAGTGGTGTTCCTGAATATATACCCGGTGGCATAATATGGATTTATGTAACAGGTGCCGGTATGATACTGGCTGCAATTGCTATAATAATAAATAAAGCTGCACGCCTTGCCTGCTATTTACTGGCAGCCATGTTTTTAATTTTTGTGTTTACACTGCATTTAAAACATCTGGTAAATGGCAACTTTACCAATGTGTTAAAAGATACCGCCATGGCAATGGGTGCAATTCTTGTTGGTAATAATGCTGCTGATTAATATTTTATTTAAACAGAAAGGACTGCAATATGCAGCCATTTCTGTTTATGTTTTATTTTTCTTTTCCAGTTTACTTTTTGCAGTAAGATAATCTAAGAAATAAATAACCCGTATTGAAAAGCTGTTAGCCTGTGGATTTCTAATGGTTTTATCAAAATTGCTGAAATAATTATTTTCAAAATCCCTGTTAAATGATTCAGAGATATCCTTCCATACGATATTAATAAAACTGCCTTGTGCAAATTGCCAGGTGTACACCAGGTCAGTGCTGAGAAAATTATAATTCTGATTTACATTTTGTGTAAACGGCACAGCAGGTGCAACAAGGTTACCGTATTTGTTTAATTCGTAAAACTGCTGCGGTGCTACTTTACTCCAGTAATGCCTTGCTCTTAAAGTAATGCCCATTTTATTGGTAAAGCTGTATTTCATGCTCAGTATATTTTCTACGGTACGTAAATCTCTTCTGCTAAAAATAACTGTATCATTTATAGCACCCATTCCTGAATATTTTACAGCTGCAAAACCCTGGCTGTTTTTATGAAATTCCATACTTAAAGAATTATCGATAGAGAACTTACTGCTGAAACGTATTTTACCAAACAGGGTTGGGGTAAAACTTTTTCTGTTAAACACACCTCCGGTACCGCCAAACACTTCGCCACCCCACGATAATTTTTTTGCCTGATTGCTATTCCACCACATACCACCTCCAATTCTGCCTTTATTTTGAAATACCCTGCCCGGTACCCTTGCTTCGTAAAAATCGTTGATGCTATACCCCCAATTTACATTTGCACCTACCCACCATAATTTTTTTGTTTGTCCGTTTATTCTAATATTTCCGCCGCCGCTTTGATACATTTTTTCCTTTCGTTTTAAAAGATCAATTGGTGTAACAAGCCGGCTGTAAAAGGTATTAAAATTCATGCGCAATTGTGTGAAGATACGTTTTGGTTTTACCCAGTTATATCCCATCCATATCCCCTGGTCCATTGTATTGTTATTGGTAAAATACCCCAGATCGCTTTTATCATATTTATCGTTACTTAATTCCTGCCATATATTGAAGTTGAATTTACCGCTGGTTTTTCCAAAATAAACCGAATGGGCATAGCCAGTAGTATTCTTTGCACCCTTACCCAATACATTACTTACACTGGCACTGCCACCAACATTCCATTTATTTTTCTTATCATTTAAATCGAATAAAAATGCACTTACATTAGCATCATAATCTTTACCCGAACGCCATACATTGGTATTTACAAACGAAACACTGCTATTGTTTTTCATGGTTTGATCCAGCACAAATACATTATAATTGGTAAGCGGATCGGTTTCAATTTTCCGTTGTTGCTTTGCCCCGTTTTCTACTAGCGCATACTGTGGTTTTGTAACAGCATTTAAAACTCCTATACCCAAACCTTTCTGGCTACGGCCACTTATTTTTGTTGCGTTTACCAGCCTGCTTTGTTGCGGATTTTTTAAAACTGCTTCGTCGCCATTCAATCCTCCATCTACATCCCAGTAATGAATCGGCTCTCCTCCAATACGGCGGCTGTAAAATAAATTGCCTTTATTAAATAACTCTGTACCTTCTGTAAAAAAGGTTCTGTTCTCATCATACTTTACTTCAAAGGGAGTAAGATTCAACACTCTTTTATCGCTTTGTACCTGGCCAAAATCGGGTATCAATGTCATATCAAGTGTAAAGGCCTGGTTCAATCCAAATTTTACATCCATACCACCATTTACCTGGCTGTTCCAGTTTTTTAAATCGGTTTGGTTATAGGGATAATGATTGGCATAAGTAGAAAAATATGGAGAGAACTGTAAACGTAACGGAGGCTTAATATCCTGCAGGCCGGTAAGCATTCCTTCCTGTGTTAAAAATCCGTTTGCTGTAGGATCGATAGATTGCCAGAATAATTGCTCACCACTTTTTTGCCTGCGCCTTACAATATTTAGTCCCCAGTCCTGTATTTTCTTTTTTCCAAAACGGATGGCAGAGTAAGGCAGAAACATTTCAAAGCTCCAGCCATCATTATTGATTTTTGCATTGCTTTGCCATACTGCGTTCCAGCTAAAGTCTTCGCTGTTACCATTAGGGTTGGGTGCCTGCTTGGCATCCATTTGCTCACCAAGTGGTGTTACAAAATATTCAAAGCCGTTTATCTTATCATTATAGGTATCAAAAATTACACCTACAAAATCATTATTACCAAATCCATCACGGCCTATTAATTCCGATGCAATACTGTCTTTGGTTTTTTCGTGAAAATATCCACCGATATAAATACCCTCGTTATTATATAAAAAATATACTTCGCTTCTGTTATCCGGATTCTCGGGTTTAAATGGAGTGGGGCGTAACGCCGTAAATTTATCTGCAGCAGCAGTAGTTTTCCACTCTGGTTCATCTAAACTTCCATCAATTTTTAATGTGGTTAAAATACGTTGTGCAGCAATCTTTTTCTTTTCTGTTTGGCAGAAAGCGGTGGCGGCTAACAACATGCAGCAGCATATTGCTAATAGTTTAAAGCAATTCATGGCTATACTTTTTTGGTTTGATTAAGCATTATTCATGGCGTAATAATGCAGGTACGAAATTAAACGTACAAGCAGGTAAAATGTTACCACTCATCAAACAAAAATTCTTTTAGCCTTTCTTTAACAGGAAAAATTACACAAACAAATCTTTATACAGTTGTGCACCGGGTACTACAGAATATTTACTTAAATCTGTAATTCCTTCAGCAGCTAATACATCTTCATCAATAAAAGTATTACCTGTGCATTGTGTGGAAGGTTTAGATAAAATATAATAAGCAGCATCTGCAATAATATCAACGGTACGGCTCATCTTCATCAGCATTTCGCCTCCTAATAAATTATTTACAGCAGCAGTTGCTATTGTTGTACGTGGCCATAAGGTGTTGGCAGCAATATTGTATTTTTTTAATTCTGCCGAAAGGCCCAGGGCAATCATACTCATATCGTATTTACTGATG
>JAYVJU010000215.1:0-7620 GCA_043769035.1 Ferruginibacter sp. | reverse complement strand
CCATTTAAGTTGTTGAGTATTCAGATTAAAGTGCTAATTATCCAACGCACTACATGCTTACACTTACAAAGAACTATGCTGTCAAAACCGGTCAGCCCCGTTTTCAATTGGCAAAAGGCAAAAAAGCAATTGGCAATTAAACAGCAAATTTACGAAAAGTAATTAGTTATTGTTATAAAACTACATTTGCAATACTTTTATTTAACAAACCAAATACATGTCGCCGGAGAACTATTATACCCAACGATTAGCAACATTACAACAACAGCTAGCTGCTTTACAAATAAAAAAATCGAGAATAGCATGGCTTCGTTTTGCAACGGTAGCAGCTATTGTTGCCGGCACTTATTTTTTATGGTCTTTGGGCTGGATATATGTAGTAAGTACAGTTGTGGTATTGATGGTGATTTTTACCCGGCTTGTTTTTGCTGATATTGACAACAGTAAAAATATAACGCATACAAAACATTTAACCGGCATTAATGAAGATGAGTTAAAAGCTTTAGTTCATAATTATTATCATTTTGAAAATGGCAATGAGTTTACTGATCCAAAACATAATTACGCAAATGACCTGGACATTTTTGGCAAAGCTTCTTTATATCAATATATAAACAGAACCACATCGCAAATGGGCAGCGGCACTTTAGCAAAATGGCTTTTAAACCCTGCCGATGTTGCAACTATTTACCAAAGACAAACTGCCATTAAAGAATTAGTTACCAAACCGGAATACCGGCAACAGTTACAGGCTTTAGGAAAAGAGAAGAAGATACAATCCGCCACTCAAACAAGATTGCAGCAATGGTTTGCAGGCAGCAATTATTTTGTTACCCATAAATACTGGCTGGTAGTACAATATGTTATTCCCGCTATTGTTATCAGTTTTCTGTTGCTTAATATTTTTGATGTAATAAATAATTATGCAAGAAATTATTGTTTGCTGGCGGCAGCAATAATCGCCGGATTTATTTTTAAAAAAGTAACGCCTCTGCATCAGCAGGTTTCTAAAATTGCGGATGAATTAGGCGTATTGGCAGACAGTATAAAAGTAATTGAGAGCGAAAAATTTACCAGTCCGCTGTTACAGCAATTACAGAAACAGTTTGTACAGCAAGGCAGCAATGCATCGGTACAGCTAAAAGAATTACAGAAAATTTTAGAGCGGCTGGACCTAAGATACAACCCCGTTGTTTTTGTACCGCTGGATGTTATTTTACAATGGGATCTGCAACAAGCCATTGCTTTAGAAAAATGGAAGCAACGCAACGCCGATACAGTACTGGAATGGTTTACTGCGCTGGGCAAAATTGAAACGCTGAACAGTTTTGCAACTGTAGCTTTTAATAATCCTGACTGGTGTTACCCCACCTTGCAAGAGCAACATTTTTTTATAGAAGGCACAACAATTGGCCATCCATTAATTAATGCAACCAAAAGAGTAAATAACGATATTGAAATAAAAGATTGCGGCGAAGTAATGCTGATTACAGGCAGCAATATGGCTGGCAAAAGTACTTACCTGCGCAGCATTGGTGTTAATGTGGTGCTGGCAATGGCAGGCGCCCCGGTATGTGCAACTAAATTTTCATTATCGCCGGTTACCATTATAAGCAGTATGCGTATTGCCGATAACCTGGAAGAAAGCACCAGTACTTTTTATGCTGAACTTAAAAAACTAAAAACAATTATTGATAAAGTAAATGCAGGCGAAAAAATATTTATTTTATTAGATGAGATCTTACGTGGCACCAATTCATTAGACAGGCATACAGGATCGGAAGCTTTGATAAAACAAATGATAAAACATAAGGCGGCCTGTATAATTGCAACGCATGATATTGAGCTGGCCAAACTGCAGCAAACCTATCCGCAAAACATTTTAAACTACCATTTTGATGTGCAGGTAAGTAATGAAGAATTGTATTTTGATTATGTATTGAAAGAAGGGATCTGCACCAGTTTAAATGCATCGATACTGATGAAGAAGATTGGAATTGAACTTTAAGTTGTAAGTAATAAGTTTTAAGTGATAAGTTTTAAGTTGTAAGTGATAAGTAATAAGTTTTAAGGCAAAAGTGTTTATATAAAAAGAGAAAGCTTCATAACGAAGCTTTCTTTTTTACTTATTAGTTAGTACTTAAAACTTATTACTTGTTCCTTCCCCAACCAAACCAATCATTACCATTAGCATACAACATCAGTGAGAGCAGCAGTACCATACCTACTATTTGAGCATACTCTAAAAATTTCTCACTGGGTTTGCGGCCAGTAATCATTTCTATCAAAGTAAATAATACATGCCCGCCATCTAATGCCGGTATAGGTAATAGATTCATAAATGCTAGGGCTATAGAAAAGAATGCAGTTATTCTCCAGAAAGATTCCCAATCCCATCCATCGCTGGCAAATACACCACCCATGGCTTTAAAACCACCAACGCCTTTATAAGCACCTGTTGAAGGTTTAAAGATGAGTTTAAACTGTTCGATATAATCGCTTAATGAAGTAACAGCTAAACCAACACCTGCAGGGAAGGATTCAAAAAAACCATAAGACTTATGTTCTATTTTAAAAACACCAAGGCTGTCATATTGTTCCGGCGTTAAAGCAGCAGGACCTATCTTACCATTTTCATTTACCAGTGCAGTTAATGTTACCAGTGTTCCTTTTCTGTCAACAGTTAAAGTAACCTGCTTATTTTTTTTATTATCGATATAGATAGCCATGTCATCCATAAAATTTACGTGTGTGCTGTCTACTTTTATAATCTTATCCCAATATTGCAGGCCTGCTTTTTTAGCATTGGACGAATCTCCTTTTTCAAACTCACCTATAATTGCCGGCCGCCTTATTGTAAACAACGGTGCTTTGGTTTTCTTTTTTTCTACAAACTGTCCAATTAAACTTACGGGTAAATCAATACTTACTTTTTTACCCTCCCTTTCAACAGTTATAGTTTTACCATTAGAAAAAAGTATTTTTTTAGATATCTCTTCAAAATATTGTACAGGTTCGTCACCAACTGCTACAACTTTATCGCCGTTACGGAAACCTACCTGGTACATTAATGAATCGGTTACCCAGATACCATTTTTTACAGAACTGTTCGGTGTTTTATCCTGTCCCCACACAAATAATATCATGGCATAAATAACAAAGGCCAGTAAAATATTTACTGTAACACCGCCTAACATAATTATCAAGCGCTGCCAGGCTGGTTTACTGCGAAACTCCCATGGCTCTGGTGGTAATTTCAGTTGTTCTTTATCCATGCTCTCGTCAACCATACCGGATATTTTTACATAACCGCCCAATGGTAACCAGCCAATGCCGTAAGTGGTTTCGCCAACTTTCTTTTTAACGAGGGAAAACCAGGGATCGAAAAAAAGATAAAACTTTTCTACCCTGCACTTAAACCATTTTGCAGTAATATAATGCCCAAACTCGTGTAAAATAACCAGGATGGATAAGGATAAAAGTAATTGAGCAACCTGTAAACCAACACTGCCCCAATTTATTGCTAATAATGTCATTTATTTATTTGTATTTAGTACGTTCAATATTGCTGAAAAAGTTGAAGAGTGATTCTTTTGCTTTTTATCAAAAAACAAAAGAACAAACTATCGTTGCCAATGAAGTTACATAGTGTTACAAAGGCACGGCTCCAAAACTTTTACAAGTTTATAAGCGAAGCGGCAAAATTACGGGCTTCGCCGTCGCTGTCAAAATATTCCTGCATAGTGGGTTTTTGTATAAAGGATATGCTTTCCATGGTTTTTTCCACCATTGCTGTCATGTCTAAAAAGCCGACACGGTTACGCAAAAATGCCCATACCGCTATTTCGTTGGCGGCATTTAATATGCAGGGCATATTTCCGCCTTTGTTTAATGCTTCGGTTGCCAACGCTAAATTTCTAAACGTTTTAATATCGGGTTCCTCAAAACTCAGGCTGGGATATTTACGGAAATCTAACCGGGGGAAATCGTTTTTTATGCGCTGCGGAAATGCCATGGCATATTGAATGGGTAATTTCATATCGGGCAAACCCATTTGTGCTTTAATGCTGCCATCTTCAAACTGCACCATACTATGAATAATGCTTTGCTGGTGTACCACCACCTGTATCTGGTCGGGCCGTAAATTGAATAACCATTTTGCTTCTATCATCTCCAGCCCTTTGTTCATCAACGTTGCAGAATCGATAGTTATTTTTGCACCCATGGCCCAATTGGGATGTTGCAGGGCATGATCTCTTTTTACATTCACTAAAAAATTAGGTTTTTTTCCTAAAAACGGGCCGCCGCTTGCTGTTAGTATTATTTTTTCAATCCTATTCCTGCTTTCGCCAACAAGGCATTGGAATATGGCAGAGTGCTCACTGTCTACCGGAATGATGGGTGTTCTTTTTTCAATGGCTTTTTGCATTACCAGATCGCCGGCAACTACCAAAGTTTCTTTATTGGCCAGGCCCACAGGTTTACCTTTTTCTACGGCTTTCGTGGTAGGCTTAAGGCCGGCAAAGCCAACAATACCTGCCAGCATCATGTCGTAAGAATCGAAATCGGCAACTTCTTCCAGTGCTTTTTCGCCTGCAAAAACTTTAGTGAGTGTTTTATCCAACGCTTCTTTAACTTTTTGATAGCGGGTTTCGTCGCCAATAACCACGGCATTTGGCTTAAATTCCAATGCCTGTTTTACCAGTAATTCGTCGTTGGTTTGTGCGGTAAGAATTTCCACTTCAAACAATCCGGGATTGGCCCGGATTACTTCCAGGGCCTGTGTGCCTATAGAGCCGGTAGAGCCAAAGATAGCGATGCGTTTTTTTTGCATTTAGTGATAATGAATGGGGTAAAGATAGGGCAAAAAGGAGAAGGGAAGAAAATTTTAATTACCAAAATTTGGTAATTTTAAATTTTATCGTATTTTTGAATCAGAAAGTATTTTGAATTTTAGATTCGACATATTTTAAATGTCGGAGTAATAGCAGGACTCCTTAAATAAATGCTTAGTCGAAGTTATAGCAGTACTTCTTAAATAAATGCTTAGTCAGAGTAATAGCAACACTCCTTAAACAATTGCTTAGTAAGAGTAATCGCAATACTCTCTAAATAATTGCTAAACTTTATTTAAAAAAATATTTTTTATGACTATTGCATTTAATAATGCCTATTTAGAAAAATTATATTTAGGCTTGGTAGTAAAAAGTAAACCACTTTATAGTAAAGAAGTTATTAAACAATTCAAAAAAGCTGTTCTTAGAATAAGGCAAGCTGAAAACAGCCACCAGCTAAGGCAATTTAGGAGTTTAAATTTTGAAGCACTAAAGGGTGATAAAAAAGGACTTTATTCTGTACGTATAAATAAGCAATACAGGCTGGAGTTCAGGATTGAAAATGATACTATTACTTTACTGGAAGTGGTACTTATAGAACACCTCTCCAAGCATTATGAATAAAAACAATTATGTCAGTATATAAAGTAGTTGATAAAAATGGCCGTAAAATTGAAACGGATGTAAATCTCCACCCAGGAGAAATATTAGCTGATGAACTGGCCGCAAGAGAAATAAGTCAAAAAGATTTTTCGAAACTTATTAAACTGCAGGCTCCTCATTTAAACGACCTGCTTAAAGGCAAGCGTCATTTTAGTGCCCGTATTGCACTAAAGCTTGAAAAGCTATTAGGCATTGATGCAGATTACTGGCTGCGTGTGCAAATTGCCTTTGATTTATTTGAAGCAAGGAAGGCAATGAAGAAAGAGTTGTTAGAAGATTAGGCACTATTGCAATAGCTTTTGCAACGCTGCATTTACTTTATCAAAATCAAACCTTTTAATTGTACGTTCCATCATTTCAGCAATTTTATCGTTGCATAAATTACCAATTGAACCTTCGTGTGTATGATTGACATCCTTGGTGTAAGTAAAATTTCCGTTCTCAATATCCATCCCTACTTTTTTATAGGCATCCCGGAAAGGTACGCCCTGTAAAACCAGTTTATTAACTTCCTCTACACTAAACAGGAACTTATATTTTTCATCTTTAAGTAATTCTTTTTTTACTTCGATATTACTTAACATCAAGCCTGCCATCTGCAGGCAGTTGTTTAAATTTTCCAGTGCCGGGATAATGTGTTCTTTTAATAATTGTAAATCTCTTTGGTAACCGGAAGGCAGGTTATTGGTCATCATGATGATCTCGTTGGGCAATGCCTGTATGCGGTTGCAATGGCTGCGGATGAGTTCGAAAACATCAGGATTTTTTTTATGCGGCATAATGCTGCTGCCGGTTGTTAACTCATCGGGAAAAGAAATGAAAGCAAAATTTTGGTTGATGAACAGGCAGGCATCCATACTTAATTTAGATAATGTTGCCGCAATATTGCCAATGGCAGATGCAACAATACGTTCTGTTTTGCCACGACCCATTTGTGCATACACCACGTTATAATTCAAATCATCAAAACCCAATAACTTTGTAGTTAATGTACGGTTGATTGGGAAAGAACTGCCATAACCTGCTGCAGAACCCAGGGGATTTTTATTTACAACAGTATAAGCAGCCTGTAAAGTTGTTACGTCATCAACCAAACTTTCGGCATAAGCACCAAACCATAAACCAAACGAAGATGGCATGGCCAGCTGCAAATGTGTATAGCCGGGTAATAAATCATCTTTATATTTTTCGCTTTGCAGGATGAGCAAGTCAAAAAAGTCTTTTGTGTTACTTACTAATTTTTCTATTTCATTTCTCAAAAATAATTTCAGGTCAACTAAAACCTGGTCGTTTCGGCTGCGGGCACTGTGAATTTTTTTGCCTACATCGCCGAGTTTTTCTGTTAATAAAAACTCTACCTGTGAATGAATATCTTCAACGCCTGCATTCATTGTAAAATCTCCGGCCTCAATTCTTTTATAGATAATTTTTAGTTCATTAACCAACTGTACAGCTTCTTCATTGGTAAGCAATCCAACAGTAGCCAGCATTTTGGAATGGGCGATATTTCCAAGCACATCAAATGGCGCCAGCACCAAATCCATCTCCCTGTCTTTACCAACAGTAAACTTCTCTACTTCCTCCAATGATGCTTTATCTTTTTGCCAGAGTTTCATGCCCCCAGCCCCTAAAGGGGAGTTTGATCGATTGCTCATAGAATTAAACTATTTGTTGTACCATTTTAATATACGTTGCAATACCGTCTTTAATTTCATCTAAATAAATATATTCATCTGCTGTATGACTTCTTGCACTGTCCCCTGGCCCCATTTTTAAAGTAGGGAAAGGCATTAATGCTTTATCGCTTGTAGTTGGGGAACCATAATACCCTTTGCCTAAATTGATACCGGCTTTTACCAATGGATGATCTAAAGCGATAGAAGTAGATTTCATTCTTGTGGTACGTGGTTTGAATGCACTCTTTAAATTCTGTTTTAAAGCATCCAGTATCTCATCAAAAGTATACAGCTCATTTACCCTTACATCAATTACAAATTTGCATTGTGCCGGCACTACATTATGTTGTTTGTTTTCTGTTTCAATAACAGTAACCGTCAATCTTGATTCGCCTAACAGGTCACTTATTTTTTCAAACTGGTAATTCCGTATCCAGTTAATATCA
>JAYVJU010000214.1:0-13044 GCA_043769035.1 Ferruginibacter sp. | reverse complement strand
TGGCTATTTACGCAGGGAAATTGCTGCAATTGTTGATGATTTGGCTTTTAGGCAGAATATTATTACCACCGAAGAAGAAATAGGACAATTAGTATTACAGATACAGCAGTTTGACCCGCCGGGCATTTGTGCCCGTAACCTACAGGAATGTTTGCTTTTGCAACTGGAAAGAAAACTGGACGAAGGCAAACATGTGGAAATGGCGATGAAAGTGCTGGAGAAATACTTTGAAGAGTTTACCAAAAAACATTACGAGAAAATACAACGTGGATTAGGGTTAAATGATGAGCAACTGAAAGCAGTAATTAACCAGATAATAAAACTTAACCCTAAACCTGCCGGAAGTGTTGGCGATACCAACAAAGGAGAAAACTATGTTGTGCCGGATTTTTTTATTGTAAACAATAACGGAAAACTGGAACTTTCGTTGAACAGTAAAAATGCCCCTGACCTGCGCATTAGCGAAGGATACAGAGATATGCTTAAAGATTACGACCGCGGCACTAAAAAAGATAAACGGCAGAAAGAAGCTGTACTTTTTATAAAACAAAAAATTGATGCGGCTAAATGGTTTATTGATGCTATAAAACAACGGCAAAATACTTTATTAAACACCATGGAAGCCATAATGAATTATCAACGGGAGTTTTTTATTACCGGCGACGAAACAGAACTGCGTCCGATGATATTAAAATATATTGCAGAAGCTACTAATCTTGATATATCAACAGTAAGCCGTGTAGCCAACAGTAAATTTGTACAAACAGAGTTTGGCACCTACCGGCTTAAATTTTTCTTTAGCGAAAGTTTACAAACAGACAGCGGCGAGGAAGTAAGTACAAGAGAAGTAAAAAAAATATTGAGTGATTTGATAGAAGCAGAAAGTAAAAAGCATCCGCTGAGTGACGAACGTCTTACAGAACTGCTACAGGAAAAAGGTTACAATATTGCACGGCGCACAGTTGCAAAATACAGGGAGCAACTGAACATACCGGTTGCCCGTTTAAGAAAAGAATTATAAATAAAATAGTTAATGGTTAATAGTCAATGGTCAATAACTGATGCACCACAATCATCAGAAAGAGTGAGTCAGCCAATTATTATAAGAATATTTGCACATTTCTTTTCTTACATTTTTCATCCATTATTTATCCCTTTGTATGCTATAGCTTTTTTGGTTTTTGTACATCCTTCTTATTTTTCAGGTTTTAGTCCTTATGAAAAATATAAAATATTATTTGCCACAATATTGAACAGTGTTTTTTTTCCTGCGTTTTCGGTTTTATTAATGAAAGGGCTCGGCTTTATTAAATCTATTTTTTTAAAAACGCAGCAGGACAGAATCGGGCCATACTTATCCAGTATGATATTTTATTTCTGGACGGCCTGGGTGTTTTTTAAGTTTGAACCAAGGCTTGCACTTATTTTACCATCTTTTATGACAGGTGTATTTATTACTACCGTAGTTGCACTTCTTTCTAATATCTATTTTAAAATAAGTATGCATGCATTAGGCATGGGAGGGTTGCTCGGCTTATTTTTAATAATTTTTTCCTGCAACACCATGCTTATGACATGGCCGCTGGCAATTGCTTTGTTAATTACAGGTCTGGTTTGTACTTCCCGTTTAATTGTAAGCGACCATTCGCCAAAAGAAATTTACGTGGGCTTGTTTTTTGGCCTTTTATGCCAGCTTGCAGCAGCAATTTTTATTCTATAAAAAAAGAATCCCCACCATAAAGGTGAGGTATCTTTCTCCTGATGTGCCTAACAACATTAGTTTAAAATTCGGCTATAAGCTAAGCCTTGCTATTTAGTATTTTTGATACAGCGGTATATTTTTTTGTTGGATGATAGAGAAATAAACAGCTGCCATTTTTTATAATATCAATAATTTTTTTACTTATTTTTTCCGGTAAAGCCGGGCAGCCGTGGCTTCTGCCTAAATAACCATTGGTTTGTGCAAACCTTTCAGTAACATAATCTGCACCGTGTACAACAATGGCCCTTTCTAATGCTTTATCATTAATCCCTTTTTCGCAACCCAGTAATTTTAAAGAATAACCATTGCCTCCATTATAGGTATTTAGTGTTACAAAAAAACCAAGGCTTGTTTTGTGTGAAGATTCTTTGTTGGAAAAATCTGTGGCGTAATCATATCCCGAGTTTCTGCCGTGTGCAACCAGCGTATTAAATAAAACCTGCCCATTACTCATATCAATAACAAACAATCTTTTTTGAGACGAAGGTTTACTATAATCAACAATTGTAAGTATCTGTGTATTTTTTAATAAATTTTTTTCCAGCAGGTAATTATATCCTTTAACTGCATCATCAAAAACCTGTTTTGATAAACCGGCAGCAGTTAAATTCCACTCGCCATAACAATCAGCTATTCCGGATGCTTTTGCATTGGAAACATCAACAATTATTTTACTGATAGTTAATTTGTTTTCCGAAAGAGGAGAGGGTGCGTTTGCCATAAGCAACACCATAGGCAGCAAAGCAAATGCGTTACGGATTAATCTCATTCTTTGTGTTTTCAATTGGATACGTGATTAAATATCACCCTTATAAATCGTTGTGTAACACGTTTTTATTGTGCAAAAGATTAAACCGAAATAGATTTAATTTTTAAGCATATTAAATGCAGTAAATGTACGTGGTGCGTTTACTGAAAAGAGATACAGGTAATTACTATTATGATAATAATCTGTAATTTTTTAGGAATTGTAATACGCAGCGGTTGTTACAGTGCTTTATCATTTGTAATAAAATAACTTGTGAAAAGGGGCAAAAAATTGTAACTTTTATCTGTGGCAACCCCGGAGCCTGTTTTTACGATTATAATAACGAGCCTTAAAGATTAATTTTTGTTAACTACAGAAGAACTAAACTTACAAATAAGGGGTTGTGCCCTTAATCAAAGAGAGAGTCAGAAAAAACTGTACAACTCTTTCTATGGGTATGCTATGTCTATATGCGACCGATATACCAGCCGTGAAGAAGATGCTTCGGAAATATTAAATGACGGCTTTCTTAAAATTTTTAAAGAAATACACCACTTTAAACCCAGTTATGCCGATGTGGTGAGTTCTTTTAAAGGTTGGTTAAGAAAAATAATGGTGTACACAGCAATTGATCATTTTAGAAAAAACCAGAAATATCAAAATATAGGGGAGCTGGATGCCGGGGTTATTCAACTTCCGGTTGATGAAGAATCTGTTATTGATAAAATTTCGTGTGATGAAATAATACGGCATATACAGGATCTTTCGCCGGCATACCGGACTGTACTTAATCTTTTTATTGTAGAGGGATTTAGTCATGAAGAAATTGCCGGGCAACTGGGTATTTCAATAGGCACATCCAAATCAAACCTTGCAAAAGCAAGAAAGCAATTGCAGAAAATTTTATACCATAAAAATATAATAACCTTAATAGCGAAAAATGCAGGATGAAGAAATAGATAAACTAATAAAGGATGCAGCAAACCAGCACCACCCTCCATATGATGATTCCGCATGGGGGAAAATGGAGACAATGCTGGATAAACACCTGCCGCAAAAGAAAGACAGGAAAAGGCCTTTGCTTTTTTTACTGTTCTCTTTATTGCTGGGGGGTGCTATTATTACCGGGGTGTTGCAGCCCTGGAAGGATAAACCCGGTCAGGCAGAAAATATAATTGCACAACAATCGGTTTCCAATAATGAAAAGCCAAGCATAACAGGAGAAAATAATCTTGACGATAAAAGCCAGGATAACAAAACAATTAGTCAACCAACAAACCAGCAAAGCAATACTGGGGATATAAATAACAAAAAAAATATAACAATAAGTGTTAGTAATAGCAGTAAAACAAAAGTCCCCCAACAAACAACAGCCGGTAATAAAAAAACTTATAAGCAACAAGGAAAAACTTCAATGAAAATAAAGCAACCAGCAGTTGGTACCTATATTGAAGAAAATAAAACAGCAGCAAATAGTTTTACTGATGAAGAATCGGAAGAAAGCAAAATAGAAAATCCGGAAACTCCAGCATTAACAAACCAAACATTAATAACCATTAGCCAAACTGATACAACAAATACAGCAGTAACAACCAATAAAGAAAAGGAGACCGAAAAAGAGAAAATCCCCTCTGCAAAAGAGGAACAAAAAAAGAAAAATGCTTTTGCAAATAATTTTGCACTTACATTTTCTACCGGCGCAGACGTAAGTTATATAGATATTAGCAATGCAGGAAAACTACAATCCTTTTATGGCGCAGGCTTAAGTTATACAATTGGCAAACACTTAAGACTAAATACAGGGTTCTATGTTTCTAAAAAAATATATACAGCGCAGCCTTATCAATATAAGTTTTCAAACGGAACAGTTAATCCTAACCTGAAAAAAATAGATGCAGATTGTAATATTTATGAAATTCCGCTAAATGTGTATTACAATTTTAAAACAGTAAAGAACCATAATTGGTTTGCAGGTACAGGGCTCTCATCTTATTTAATGAAGAAAGAAACCTATGATTACATTTACATAACCCCTTCAGGTCAATCGTATAATTATAGTCATATCGAAAAAAATAAAAACAAACATTACTTCTCTGTACTTACATTGTCAGGTGGCTATCAATATAAATTAAACAATCGCCTTTCGTTTATTGCAGAACCCTATTTAAAAATACCATTGGGCGGTGTTGGTGCAGGTAAAGTAAAACTAAACAGTGCAGGAATAATGTTTACAGCAGCAATAAAACCTTTTGCCAAAGCGAAAAAATAGAGCACAGGATTTAAAAAAATACCAAAGGGCATCTTTTTTAAAAGATGCCCTTTGGATTATATAAATGATGATTAAAGATCAGCTCTTCTTTTTATCCCTGAACAAAACAAAATCTCTTGAAACAGTAAACCCCCACCTGAACTGGCCCTTACCCCATGAAGTATAAGTTCTGGGTATAAAACGGTTTTCTAAAATATTGGTGGCATTAGTAAAGTTTAAATGAAATACATGGCCGGGTGTAAGTATTTCAACACCTATACCAAAAGCATCGTAACGCCTGGCATCATAAAAACCTGCATATTGTGTGGTTAAAGCATCTTCAGAGGCTTTTGAACGGAAGGGGTGAAAATAATCGGCGATTACAACAAATTTTTTACTTAACGGAAGCCTTATAGCAGCACCAAGTGCAAACAATCCTTTTTGATCGTTAGTTACTACATAGTTGGTGTGTACATAAGTTGGGCTTAATTGCAGGCTTACTTTACCGATACGTTTGGCAATCATTAACTGTACCACCTGGCTAAGCCTGTCGGAAAATTTATTAAAATGATCTTCTTTTATTTTAAGTTGATTAGCACCGCTGGTTGTGTCTGCCTTCATTGCAGATACCACCATATTTGCAAACAATGTAACTGATACCGGATGTTTGGCATCATCATCCATTTGTTTTAAAAACTGGTATTTTAATCCTGTTTCAATAAGCTGTTGTATGTTACCCCCGCCCTTAGTTCTGGAAAACAGTACATTCAACTTATCTGACAGGCCGGCCTGAAAAGCAATTTTTACATCTGTCGCATTATCTAAACCAAAAAAGCGACTTGCACCACCGTTTGTGCCTGCAACATCACCAAAATTATGTACCACTTTAAATTCCAGTATCCCTTTATGCAACACCTCTACAGTATTTGCATTAATAAGTTTTTGCGAATAAAAAACGGGGGTTGATGGTTTTGATACCGGCTGTTTTTCGTCGATAGAATTCATAAGCCTTGTTACAGCAGTATCTTCCTGGGCATAAACACGGCCACAAATAAGTAATGATAAGTACAGGCAAAATTTTAACATAAGTAGTTTTTTATTTGTAAATATCGTATTAAATGGATGTATGGTTGCTTTTGTTCAGCAATTAACACAGCTAAAAAATATATATTAACAAGCCTTAATAAAGCTTAAAAACCTTTACCAGCCAATGTATTGACAGGTAAACGACAAATAAAACCAATCGCTAAAAAAACACATTAAAATAAAAGTGGCACGGTTTTGGAAACTGTGGTATCGGGTAACAAAAAAGAGGCACAGCCTTAACCTGATCCTTTTCTTTTTAAAAACTTAAAAATCTATTATCATGAGCACAACAAACTTTCCAACTCCTTCACCGGAAAATCAACCGCAAACATTACCACGTAAAAATAATTATAAAAATGCCGTTATCGGTGTTTTAGCCGCAGGCGTTTTAGGCCTGGGCGGTTACATGGTATATGACAAAAACAAGGCGTCGGATACTATTCAGCAGCAGCAATCACAAATTGCTAAAGTAACCGACGAAAAGAGTGACATACAATCAAGCTTTGATGCATCTTTAGCCAGGCTTGATTCTATGGCAACAGTTAACACCGGCTTAAACAGCCAGTTAACAGAAAAAAATTCAGAGATTGCTAAAGTAAAATCTGAGATCCGCAGTATTTTAAGTAAGAAAAATGCAACAGCTGCAGAATTATCAAGAGCAAAAACGCTTATTGCTCAGTTAAACGATAAAATATCAGTACTTGAGCAGGATGTTGCCAGGCTTACAGAAGAAAATCAAACCTTAAGTAATGATAAGGTAGTTTTAACTCAGGAAAAAGAAAAATTAACAACTGACCTTGCTACCACTACTGAAGTAAAACAAAACCTGGAAAAGAAAGTAGATGTCGCTTCTACATTAAATGCTTCAAATATTGCTATTACACCAATTGATGTAAGAAAAAGCGGAAAAGAAAAAGTTTCTACAACAGCAAAACGTGTAGATAAACTTTTGGTAAGTTTTGATGTAACCAACCGTATTGCACAGTCAGGTTCAACAGATGTATATGTTTTGGTTATTGCTCCCGATGGCTCAGCAATTACATCAAGTGCCGAAACCTTTACAACACGTGAAGATGGCGACAAAACCTACACCGCTAAATTGCCTGTAGAAATTGAAACAGCAAAAAAGAAAAATGTAGAGTTTGCTTTTGCGCCGGGTACAAAATTTCAACAAGGCAGCTATAAGATCATGATCTATCAAAACGGGTTTTTAATTGGCGAAAGCGTACGTGAATTAAAAAAAGGCGGCTTATTCAGCTAATCGTTTATAATATATATTTCAGTATCCCCAAAAAGATAACAACGGGCCCGGATTTTTAAATCCGGGCCCGTTGTTTTTTATCATGTAATATTTCAAACAGTTATTTAAACAGCAATTTATAAAACCGCTTCAGTTCTTCCGTTTCTGGTAAAGATAACGGCTCGTTATTATCATACCGGTTTTTTAAAAACAACACTCTTTTATGTTGAGGATATTTCTGTAAAATAGCAATTATTAATTTTCCTGTTTCTTCATCTTTAACAAAAGCCGGACCCGCTATTGGCAAAGGTGATTTGTGCTTCATTGGTTTTTTTAAAATAATAGCCTGTAATGTTGCCAGCTTTGCCGGGGCAATGGTAACCACTTTTGATGCTTTGTGATATAACCCCTCTAATTGTTTTTTACTTAAGCCACCACGTTCCCGGTATTGAAATAATAAACTTTTAACAAAGGTTGATGTTGTGTTAACAGCTAATGTTTCGTTAAGTACATCTAAAATAATATCTACACCTGGTTTTTTTCGTTGCATGTTAATTTAAATGTAGGTAAAATTATCTTTATCGAAATTAAAAAGCCTTTCTGGCTTATTTTGGAAAGGCTTGAATATAGGAAGAGTCTGTAAAAATTATCCTGCAACGCTTTTACCGGCAAAACCGGCATCGCTTAAATCAATAACTTTTGCTCTTGGTGAATTTGCAGTTGCCTCCTGTAAAAGCTGTTCTTTTATTGCTGCATCCTGTAATCCGGCAATGCTGCAGGCTTTATCAAAATCGGTATGCATGCCATACGATTCCATTATAGGAGGTACGTTTTTAAGTTCGGGAAAGGCACTGAATTTTTTAATAAAATAATACGTTTTAAAATCCAGCATTTTAGTGTAAGCAGTGTAAAAAGTTTCCATATTGTATATTTTGGTGAGGTAATATTTTTATAAATACATACGCAAAAAAATAACACATGGCTTTCAAGGAAGGTTACGACCTGCAGAGGATTTTAAAAATGTATTTCAGAAAAAAACTGAAAACATCAACAGTAATTCAGAGGATGAATCGGATGATAACTTAAGCGTTTGACTTAGAAGATTGGATACGGTTTAATTGCGAAGGATATTGGTTTTGGTATCGATAAGCGGACATAAAAGTAAGCCACATCTTTTTTATATACAAATTTTGTGGAGAACTAATTGAACGAAAACCACCGAGTAATTTCACCTCGTAAAAACACTATGCACATTATTAATTGAGTATCAGGCTTTCCCGTTTCTCTATTTAAAAAAATAGATTTTTGACAAGAAAAAAAATTATAAATAAACAGTTCATCAATCACATTAAAAAAGGCTTTCTTTGCAACCCAATGGCATTATTTGTTACATCATTAAATTCGGGCAGCAATGGTAATTGCTATTATATTGGCAACGGTACCGATGCTGTACTTATAGATGTAGGCATATCCTGCAGGGAAACAGAAAAACGAATGGGGCAGCTTGGACTTTCGATGAAAACTGTTAAGGCAATTTTTGTATCTCACGAACATACTGATCATATAAAAGGGGTTTCAACATTAGCCAATAAATATAAACTGCCGGTATATATTACCGATGCTACAGCAAAACAGGGCCCGGGATTAATACGCCATCTTGCTCAAACATTTAAAGCAGATGTGCCTGTAACTATAGGCGAACTTTTAGTTACTGCATTTGTAAAAGAACATGATGCTGCTGACCCACACAGTTTTATTATTAATTATAAAGAGATTAATGTTGGTGTGTTTACAGATATTGGAATTTCATGCGCCAGGGTTATTAAATATTTTAATAAATGTAACGCCTGTTTTTTAGAAGCTAATTACGATGAAAATTTATTAGAGAACGGAAGATATCCCCTGCATTTAAAAAATCGTATCCGTGGCGGACGAGGGCATTTATCAAATGTTCAGGCGCATAATTTATTTATCACACACAGATCTCCTGCAATGTCGCACCTGATATTATCTCATTTATCTAAAGAAAATAATACACCACAATTGGTACAGCAATTATTTACAGCAACTGTAGCTGGAGTTGAAATTATTGTTGCCTCACGTTACGAAGCAACGCCTGTTTATACTATTACAACAAATGATTTACAAAAACAGGTTTTACATAAAATGATAAAGCCTGTACAATTAGGTTTGTTTTAAAAAAGTAAAAACGTTTCATTAAATTTTACCTGCATAATTCATGAATTATATGCCTGTGTTGCGGATACAGTTTCGATAATTCATCTACATCAGCAAGCTCAAAATCTTCAAAATCAAATCCCGGGGCCACGGTACAGCCCACAAAACAAAAATTACTTTCTGCTGCAGGCCTGCTGGCAAACCAACAATTGGCAGGAACTACATATTGAAAAACCTGCCCGTTATTAATATCGTTACCCAGTCCAATAATATTCAATTCCCCCTGTTGGTTAATGATATAAACAACTAAAGATTTACCGGCATAAAAATGCCAGCACTCATCACTTTTTATTTTATGAAAAGCCGAAAAATTTCCCTGCTCCAGCAAAAAATAAATGGCTGTAGAAAAGCTCCTGTCGCCGTTAAACCTTTGCGGCAAAGCCGCCACTGGCAACAGTTCTGTGCTTTTATAGGTTTCTTTATACCAACCACCTTCAGGGTGTGGCTGCAGGTTAAATTGTTGTATCAGCTGTTGCGGTGTAGTCATATTACCGGTTAAAAAATAAAGATAAAAAGGAGATGGTAATTTACCATTATTTTACACCGTTGCGGTTGTTTACCTGCAATAAATCACCTGCAAATTTTGCTGTAATATTGGTCGCCGAAACCATTTTACCGGGGGTAAAAACAGGGTTGTGCGCCTTTACGTTATCAACAGGTTATACCACTAATTATAAATAAATTTTTTATCTGCTTACAGAGAGAAGAAATGGATTATATTTGATACTGTTAATTTCTGAATTCCCATTAATTTCTAAATTTAAACACCATGGCAAAGAAAGTTGCAAAAAAAGCTGCGAAAAAACCTGCAGCAAAAAAAGCAGTGAAAAAAGCGGCTCCTAAAAAAGCGGTTAAAAAAGCTGCACCAAAAAAAGTAGTGAAAAAAGCGGCTCCTAAAAAAGTTGCTAAAAAGAAATCAGCACGTAAACCATCGGCTGCATTTATGAAACCGCTTACACCCAGCGCTGCATTAGCTGCAGTAGTAGGTAGTAAAGCATTGCCTCGTACTGAAGCAGTGAAAAAAATATGGGTTTACATTAAAGCCAACAAACTACAAGACAGCAAAAACAGACGCATGATAAATGCTGATGAAAAGCTGAAAGTTGTTTTTGGTGGCAAGGGCCAGGTTTCTATGTTTGATATGGCTAAGTTCTTATCAAAACACCTGAGCTAACAAAGCAAGCTATCAACAAATTAACGGGCATCGAAAGATGCCCTTTTTTATTTTGTGGTGGTGTTGTTTTTCACAATCACCAAAAAGCCCAAGTCACAATTTTAAAAAGAATACAAACGATGTAAAAATTCTATTATATCCCTTCATCATGAAGCCATTTTATTAACGCTCGCCTTACAAAGGATTCAGTAGCTAATTCAGAAGTCGAGTCGTTGAAAATTGAAAAGAAACTATTATCAGGCTGAAGAGCTTTAGTTCCATGTACAATCGTTGACCTTTTAGGATAAATACTTTTTTTGAGATGATCTATGTTGTCTGGTAAATCAAGATGGTTTTTTAAAAACTCATTAAACAGCTTAGTAGGTCCATCACCAGGCTGTTTACCACACAATGAACATGGCTGACTTGTTGCTACCGGTAACAGGCATTCAATGGCAGTTGCAAAAGGCACTATTGAAAGCTCCTCCTGATTATACAGTCTTTTTCCAACATTATACCAGTATAACGCTCTTGTAAAATCGTTTCTTCTTTTAGTTTCCATTTTATCAAAAAGCTCAAACGATATTTCAATATTAGCTGGGAGTAATACCTCTTCATCTTTTACCCAAAGATGATTATAGTAGTCCACTTCCTGATAGTGTCTGGGTATATCTGGAATGTTTAAAGCAGAGAAGTTTTCTCCATTTTCAATATCAGATTCATGTGCATTGAAACCCTCATAAGCGAGGTGATATTCTAAACCCGTTGGCTTCATTAATAAAACCCATTTTGGAGTATTGTGTGTAACCGGTGGGGCTTCAAGTAAACCAGAGACTAATAGTCCAAGTAGCCATTGATAGCAATCTAACTCAGCCAGTAGCCTATCTGTTTGTATGATATTGTTAGGACTTTTTCTTGTTTTTACTTCAATTATAAAGGGATAGGGTGGGCCTAAATATCGCTGCTCGATTTCGTTAGAATGTTCTATTCCCCAAGCCAAACCTTTTCCTACTTGAGATAGATTTAGACATGGTCTTATTCTAAACTTATCTTTCCATAAAAAAAGACCTCTTAATGGTTTATGAGAGAACAATACTCGATGATGAATTGAATACCCATGATTACCAAAAATATTTTCCTTTGCTGTCTGAACAAATTCAATTTGTGCTTTTTTTGATAAAAGATTATTGCCTAAATCAATTTTATGGAGTTTCCCCTTTTCATTAAATCGTAATACGGCTAAAAGAGTTTGATTAGATGGAAGATTAAAGGAGTATGACCTGTCTTTATTCTTACTATATCCTCCTGAGGAATGCTGAAATGAACGAATGATATCTTCGTCCTGAATACCCTCATTACGAAAACGTTCTAGTATGTTCATATTTAAAGTATTTAAGCTCTCCCATTGTTGTTTTGTTTCTTCAAGCTGCTTGAATTGAAGATACTTAAAATAAAAAAGGGGAATTGACAAATTCGACAGAAGGGAGCTAAGGGAATAAAAAAGTCCCGAATTACTTCGAGACCTTTTCGCTCCCACTGAAAACCTGAACCTGGTTATAATGGATATGCGGCTTGTTTATAAACTGTAGTTGTAATGGAGTTATTTAAAAAACAAAAAGTTCTCTATTAGAAAACTTTTATTATCTTTATACACGTGTTTAACATTATAACAAGAAGAACATTACTGGAATATTGCAAAAAATATCCTGCTGTAGCTACAGCTCTTCAGGAATGGTATCACGAACTGGTGAATTGTGATTTTAAAAACTTTAATGAATTAAAACAGGTATATGGCAATGCCAGTCTTGTGGCAGATGACCGGGTAGTTTTTAATATTATGGGTAATAAATACAGGTTGGTAGTTAGAATTGTTTTTGCTTTTAAAGCTATCCAGGTAAAATGGTTTGGCACCCATGCAGAATATGATAAAATTGATGTTACAACCGTTCAAAACAAAAAGTAATAATTATGGAACTTAAAATTATTAAAACTAAAAAACAATACCAGGAGTATCTTGACTGGATTGATGAAAATTTTGACAGTAAAGTAAAAGTTAACAGTGTTGAAGGAGAGAAAGTGCAGGTTGCACTATTATTAGTAAAACAATACGAGGATGCCAACTACCCTGTTCCTTTACCAAATCCTATTGATGCCATTAAATTAAAAATGCAGGATATGGGCTTAAAAAATAAAGATTGGGTAGGAAAGATTGGAAGCAAGGGGTACGTTTCTGCTCTTTTAAATAAACGTAAGCCTTTAACTTTAGAATTGGCCAGACTATTTCATCAGGAGCTTAGTATTCCTGCTGAGG
Organism: Ferruginibacter sp.; assembly: GCA_043769035.1. GTDB lineage: Bacteria > Bacteroidota > Bacteroidia > Chitinophagales > Chitinophagaceae > Ferruginibacter. The sequence goes on along the minus strand of JAYVJU010000214.1, from coordinate 258 downwards.
TGTTGTTATCATGAAAATGTACATACAGCAAGTATATTAAGTTAAAAACAAAAGCCCCGAATTACTTCAAGGCTTTTTTGCTCCCCCTGCTGGACTTGAACCAGCGACCCTCTGATTAACAGTCAGATGCTCTAACCAACTGAGCTAAGGAGGAATATGTTTTTTTAACTGAGTCCCGATATGTATCGGGATCTTGTTTTTCTATTACTCCTGCGTCGTAATGAAAAACTACGACTAAGGAGGAATTTCCCGTTTAAG
>JAYVJU010000213.1:0-49972 GCA_043769035.1 Ferruginibacter sp. | reverse complement strand
ATCTCTTGAGTTCTCTTGAAGTTCTTTAACCCATCTAATTTCTTTCATTATTACACGAATAAGTCTTTATACAATTGTGCACCGGGTACTACAGAATATTTACTTAAATCTGTAATCCCTTCAGCAGCTAATACATCTTCATCAATAAAAGTATTACCTGTACATTGTGTGGAAGGTTTAGATAAAATATAATAAGCAGCATCTGCAATAATATCAACTGTACGGCTCATCTTCATCAGCATTTCGCCTCCTAATAAATTATTTACAGCAGCAGTAGCAATTGTAGTACGTGGCCATAAGGTGTTGGCTGCAATATTGTATTTTTTTAATTCTGCCGAAAGGCCCAGGGCAATCATACTCATATCGTATTTACTGATGGTATAAGCCAAATGATTTTCAAACCACTTTAAATCCATATTAATTGGTGGAGATAGATTAAGTATATGTGCATTGGTTCCTTTTTTAAGATGGGGGATGCATGCACGGCTTACCATAAAAGTTCCTCTTACATTAATATCATACATCAGGTCAAAGCGCTTTGGCTCTGTTTTTTCAGTTGGGGTAAGGTTAATGGCAGAAGCGTTGTTTATTAAAATATCGATGCCGCCAAATTTTTCAACTGCTTTTGCAACTACATTATCTATCTGTTCTTCAAAACGGATATCGCATTGTACCGCCAGTGCTTTACCGCCGGCTTGCTCCATTTCTTCGGCAGCAGAAAAAATAGTACCGCCGAGTTTTGGATTTTCCTCCACACTTTTTGATGCAATTACTATATTGGCACCTTCAGCTGCAAGGCGCAGGCCAATGGCTTTTCCAATACCACGTGAGGCACCTGTAATTAAAACCGTTTTGTTTTGAAAAGACATAGCATGCAATTTTTGATGATACCAAATGTAGTTGATTTAGGTATTACTTAAAATACCATCACCAATATTTATTTACCGGAATTAATAAAAAGCCCTTTCAGCTTATCAATAAACTGAAAGGGTTTTTGTTTTGATAAACTGTACGTTTTATGAATTTAAACTTACCTCGTAGGTTTTATCAGTGTTAAGTAATTTAGATATAAGGCAGTTGGCTTTTACATCTTCAATACATTCATCAAATTTTTCCTGGCTAATACCCGGTACAGCTGCTTTTACTACTATATGAGCATTTGTAATTGCTCCGGCATCTAAAGTGATAGTGCTGTTTACATCTATAGTTTCGGCAGTAAAACCGGCACCACTAACTACAAAAGTTAACTTCATGGCAAAACAGCCCGAAAGTGCTGCTGCCACCAATTCTTCCGGGTTGGTACCTATACCATCTGCAAAGCGTGAGTTAAAAGAATATTGTGTTTTGTTTAAAACCGTACTTTGTGTGGTTAAATGTCCACTACCTTCTTTTCCGGTACCGTTCCAAACGGCTGTTGCGTTACGTTTCATTGTCTGTTTTTTGCCCCAAACCCCTAAAGGGGCTTTACACTCTACAGGTTCAGGTTCTTTTTTTAGATGATGAACTATATTTTATTTTTAAAGCCCTTTATATACTGTTTCGCTAAAGCCAACAATTATTGCATTACTATATTCAACAATCGGCCTTTTTATAATACTGTTGTTTTGCAGCATTACTTTTATTGCGGTTTCCTTGTCAATTACTTTTTGTTGTTCTTCTGCAGGTAATTCACGCCAGGTGGTGCTTCGCTTGTTAAAAATAGTTTCCCAACCTTTTTTACTGCACCATGCTGCTAATTTCTCTTTGCTAATGCCCTGCAATTTATAATCATGAAATGAAAAAGCAATATTGTTTTTTTGCAGCCATACCATCGCTTTTTTGGTGGTATCGCAATTAGGGATACCGTATATGATAACTTTGCCCATTCTAGTATTCCGGCAATACCGGTTTTGTTTTCATAATACCTTCTATTTTTTCCATTACTTCGGGGCTAAGTTTTTCAACAGCATCCAGTGCTTTTAAATTATCCAGCAATTGCACTTTTTTTGTAGCGCCTAAAATAGCCGTACTTACATTCGGATTTTTTATGCACCAGGCAATACTTAATGCTGCCGTTGTTACACCTGATTTATTAGCAAGCTCACTCAGCTTTTTTACCTTTTTTACTTTTTCATCTATAACCCAGCGTTGTTTAAGCCAGTCGAAACCTGCCAATGCAAAGCGACTGTTTTTAGGTATAGCTTCGTTGTACTTACCGGTTAACAGCCCGCTTGCCAAAGGGCTCCAGATGGTAGTACCCATTCCTACAGTTCTAAAAATATCCAGGTATTCTTTATCAATTTTTTCTCTTTCAAATAAATTGTATTGTGGTTGTTCCATTGTTGGGCCAATTAAGCGGTAATGTTCTGCCACACGATGTGCTTCCATAATTTCCACGCCACTCCATTCACTGGTACCCCAATATAAAATTTTGCCCTGCTGAATAAGATGATTCATGGCCCATACCGTTTCTTCAATAGGGGTATTTTTATCGGGGCGGTGGCAGAAAAACATGTCCAGGTAATCTGTTCCTAATCTTTGTAAAGCCTCATCACAAGCTTCCAATACATGCTTACGGCTTAAGCCGGTTTGATTGGGTTTATTCTCTTTTCCCCTCCAACCCCAAAATACTTTTGACGAAATGGTGTAAGAAGTACGATCCCATTTTTTCTTCTTCAGCACACGGCCCATCATTTTTTCACTTTCGCCAAGCGCATATACTTCTGCATTGTCAAAAAAGTTAATGCCATTGTCGTAAGCAATACCCATTAACTCATCGGCAACTTTATCATTAATTTGTTTGCTAAAGCTTACCCAGCTTCCAAAAGAAAGTACACTAACCTGTAACCCTGATTTTCCGAGGCGGCGATATTGCATAAAACATTTTTTTCTTTAATCCTGAGAGGCCGAAGTTAATATAACAACAGCATAAAAATATTGTTTACATGCAGTTTAATATTCCGGAAATGCTGAAGAAGAAACTTTTATAATGGTATTGGTGGGATACTTTATCCATTTGTCTTTAAAATCCTGGCTGGTTTCAAAACCGGTGCCATTAATGATCTGCATTTTGGTTCTTATCTGCACCGGCTTATCTGTATAAAACTGGTACACCGGCCGGTTCCTGTCCCAATACAATTCATTACAATACAGGGTATCGCCATTTTTCAACCCAATAAAACGTACACTGTCTCTTAATAAGATCTTACTCTGGCTTTCAACATACCTGGCATATTTGGCATCCAGTACGCTTTCAATTTTACCACTGTCGTTATAAAAATCTACATGTATTTTTTTAGGAAATTCAACATAAGGCATGGTATCCTGTACCCTTAGCATTAATGGCGATAACAGTTTTGCCTTGGTCTTACCGGAAAGTGTATAATTAATATCCACTTTAACGGCTTCTTCCACACCTAACTTTTTTGCAGCCAGTTTATCAATTTCTGCTGCATTATTTTCGCAGGCAGATAAAAAAATGCAGCCCAAAATAAAGACTGCAATTAATTTTATATATGCTTTTATAAAAATCATTTTTAATCGTACCTCAGTTTTCTAAACCAACGTGCATTCATAGAAACACCTATACTAAAGCGTACCATATTCTCACGCAGGTTGGTATTTTTATCGCCCCTGCCACCAATTTCCAATGCTGTGTTTAACATTACATATTCGCCGGAATAGCTTATTCTTTGTAAGGAGGTTAATGGCATTCCGGTACCTAAAGTAAAGCCATATTCGGGGCGGCTGTTATTAGTTTTAATATAATCCGGTCCATAAAAAAAGCCCGCCCTGTATCTTACAAAATTAAAATACTTTTTAAATGGTGTACCAATTTTAGCCGGGTAATATTCTGCTCCAGCTCTTACTACCCAATTGTTTTGTACCTGGTCTGTTTGACCGTAATACCGGTAATTGTTCCAGCTGCTCATTTCATAATCGGCACCAAATAACCAATGTTCGTCGCTATAACTAAATCCGGCACCAAATGTTGAGGGATATTGCACTGTTCCCTTAAGATTTTTGTTTTCGTAAATACTATCAATACGGTATGTAGCACTATTGGCATCGTAATTAAAAGTTTCAACTACTTTGTCGCTTGAGCCATTTAAATTTTGCTGCAGGTTGCCATAGGCGCCAAACCTTAATACTTTTGGCGCTTCCTTCTCTTTATCTTTATTTAAAACGATATCATACTGCAACCCGCCACTTATAAAAAAACCACCTAAGGAAGTTCTGTTTTCGGTGTTGGATTTATAATATTCCACTGTATCGTTAATAAGTATCTTTTTTGTACTGTAATCTTTGCTGCCAAACATATAGCCGGCATTAATTCCCAGGCTAAGGTTTTTAATTTTTATACCGGTACCAACAAAGGCCTGGTTAAGTCCGCCGGTACCTTCGTATAAAGTATATACACTGTCAATACCGCTAAGCCTGGTTCTGTTCTCTATTTTATAATTAATTTTTGTAACCGGGTTTAAGCCAAGGCTCATGCCCCAGTTAATATCTTTTTTACGCATTTTTTCGGTTGTTAGCGGAAAACCCAGTTGCAGGTAAGAAAGCACGGTATTAACTGAACTGAATTTTTTAACCGGGTTGGTGCTTTTTAAAGTCCGGGTATCTATTTCGGCACCTATATCAAAAATAGTATTAGCTAAACTGGCCAGCGTGGCCGGATTTACAAAATTTATACTTTGATTATTAACCGTAGCGGCAGAAATGCCCCCCATACCACGTGTAAAAATATTATGATTGGGAGCCCGATCACCTAAACCATACCTGGAATAAGGTGAGTTTTCCTGTGCAAAAGCCGTTGTATAAAAGCCACAAGCCACAAAAAGTACGGGTAAAAATTTAGCCATTGTTAGTTTCGCTGAGTGCATAAAGTCCTTTAAATAAAAAATTACTATCGGCAAATATCCTGTTTTTAAGCCGACGGGCAAAATAGGCTGAATCTCCCCCGGTTAAAACCACGTTAAAGTTCCCGTATTTTGCGGCATATGCATCAATAAAACCGTCCATTTCATAGGTAATTCCGGCAATTACACCGCTTTGCATATTTGTTTTAGTATCATACCCAATTATGGGAAAATTCCACTCTGCCTGTACTGCCGGCAGCTTATCGGTAAACACCTGCATGGCTTTAAAACGCATTTCCATACCCGGCGAAATACTGCCCCCCATAAACTGGTGATATTGATTAATAAAATTATAGGTAATACAGGAGCCAAGCCCGATTACCAGGTTATTTTTACCGGGGTAAAAATGAACTGCGGCGGCAGAAAGTGCCAGCCTGTCGGCACCAATAGTTTCGGGCTTACCCACCGCAGCAGTAAAATTTGCTTTAGTAAGATGAGAAAGTTTATGAAATTTTGTTTGTGCCGCCAGTAAAGTTTCAATGGCCGGATTATGATTTATAACAGAAGACAAGATTGTACGCTGAGGTTGGTGAACATACAACACTCTTTCTATGGTAAACAGTTCTTCGTTGGGTAAAGTAATTTCTTCAGTAAACACATCGTCGTAAAAAACAGCAAATTTTAAACGGGTGTTACCAAAATCAAAGCAAAGTGTCTTCATTTAATTTGTTTAGAAGTTCAGGGGTTTAAAAGTTTTGTAAAGCAAATTACAAACTATCAAGCCCTTTCAAATTTTTAAAATGTCCGTTCAGCTGTACCCGTTCTTTTAATGTTTCCATTTCTGCAATTACAGGGATTACTTTTTTAAGGTGGCGCTTTAAATATTCCTGGCGCTGTAATTCATGTAACAGTTGTAAAAGCTCATACTCTTCTATAAGCGAAAGCCCTGCATGATGCGCCACATCGTAACTCCATAATTCTTCATCAGGCTTTTTAAATTCTTTATTTATCTTAAGCAATTTATGCAACTCCCGTATTGCTATAATAATATTCTGCATTAAAGCCCTGTTGCCGCTTTCAATATTTGCAGGATAATTTACAATGGCGCCGCTGTATAACTTCTCGGGTAATTCTTTTATAACTTCCAGTATGGTGAATACTTCCAACCCTTCGGTTTTAACGTCCATCTTACCATCATCGTAAACCGTGGTAATTTCAAGCAGCTTTACCAGCGTACCGGTATCGTTTACTTTATTATCTATCACCGGTGGAATACCAAATGGCTTTTTGGTTTCAAAGCATTCTTTTATCAACTGCTTATATCTTGGTTCAAATATATGCAGGTTAAGCTGCTCACCCGGATACACTACAATGCCAAGGGGAAATATGGGAATAAAATTTGTCAATTTTTATCTGTTGAATTTTTATTCATCTCTTTTAAAAAAGAATATTTTAAAAAAGTATACCATGCCGTGGTTTTTGCAATCAGGTAACCTTCCCATCCATCTAAAAAACCAAGGCGTAAAATATAATGCTGAAAAAAAGTAAAGCCCGGTGCCATACGCAATTTAAAAAAGCTGGCCTGTTTTCCCTGCCGCTGATATTTTAAAGCATTTAATTTGGCATAGTCAACAGTTTTGCTAATGTATTCGTCAATATGCTGTGTGGTGTAATGCAAAATATTGCCCGGCAGCAGTACCACTTTAGTTTTGTTGCCAAGCAGTAAGCCTTCATGCACTGCGGCTGTATTCCACCTCACTTTATTGCGGTTAAACAGGCGAATGTGTTTATCGCCTGCCCATTCACCAAACCGTATCCACTTATTGCAAAAAAAATTTTTAAACTTACAATTATACACCACCTCTTCGTCATTCAATTCCAGCTGCATAATTGCCGCTTTCAGTTCTGCATCAACGGCTTCATCTGCATCGAGGTTTAATATCCAGTTGTATTTAGCTGCGTCAATTCCTTTATTCTTATTCTGTCCATAACCATCCCAGGTAGTTTCTATAATGGTTGCGTTAAATTTTTTACAGATTTCAATGGTGGCGTCGGTACTCCCGCTATCTACAATTATAAAATCATCGGTAAGGCCCTGCAGGCTTTGCAGTGTGGTACCAATTATGTGTGCTTCGTTTTTTGTTATAATAACAACCGATAGTGGCATTGCTTAATTCGCTTTTATCAACAGCTTCCGTTTGCAAAGAAACAATAAAGAGTAACAACTTAAACGCCTGCTCAAAATTAATTTGTTACTTTGCTGCATGTGGCAACAACAGTTAACTGAAATAAAACAAGGCAATAGTAAAACACTGGCCCGTTGTATTTCAATTATTGAAAATGAAGTGGCTGATTATGAAAGTTTACTGGAGCAGCTTCCATCATCTGTAACTCCTGTTATTGGCATTACCGGCCCGCCGGGTGCCGGCAAAAGTACATTGGTGGATTCGTTAATTGGTTTACTGGTTAACGATGGAAAAAAGGTAGGTGTTATTTGTGTTGATCCTTCTTCGCCATTTAATTTAGGCTCTTTACTTGGCGACCGTATTCGCATGAGTGAGTGGTACAACAACCCGAATGTTTTTATCCGTTCATTAGCTACAAGGGGTTCGCTGGGTGGCCTGCATCCAAAAATTATTGAAATAAGCGACCTGTTAAAGGCTGCCGGTTTTGATTACATTATAATTGAAACTGTTGGTGTGGGGCAAAGTGAAGTTGAAATTGCAGGACTTGCTGATGTAACAGTTGTGGTGGTAGTGCCCGAAGCCGGTGACGAAATACAAACGATGAAAGCCGGCCTGATGGAGATTGCAGATGTGTTTGTGGTAAATAAAGCCGACAGGCCGGAAGCCGACCTATTTGTAAAAAATTTACGGTTAATGCTTGCACCTTCGTTTAGTAATCATGCAATGCCGGTACCGGTTATAAAAACTATTGCGGCGCAAAAAAAAGGAATTAAGGAGTTGTGGGAGCTTGTAACCAACATTCAACAACAAACCACACATAACAAACGGCACTTTTGGTTAATTGCGGCAAAGGCTTTTCATCTTATTGAACAAAAGCGAATGAAGGATGTTAACAAAGAAGAATTAAAAAATAAAATTGAAGCCGAAGGGAATACATTTAACTTATACCGCTTTATAAAAAACTATTACTGATGGAAATGATACCAAATGAAAACCTGCCGCACATTTATAAATGCGAACCTGCAATGGTAAAAGTTGTGCCGGGAAAAATTTATGCCTGGTGTACCTGTGGCCTTAGCGAAAAACAACCTTTTTGCGATGGTACACACAAAAGAATTGAACCCATGATAAATGAAGCAGGGGAAACAGTGCTGCCGTTCAAAAGTTTAAAAGTAGAGTTTGATAAAGAAGAGGAAGTATGGTTTTGCCAATGCAAGCATACAAAGACTCCGCCATTTTGCGATGGTACTCATAATACTTTAAAATAAGGGTTGTTAATCCCAGTCGCAACCAATTGGTGCACCCGGCGGCATTACAGCATGAATGGTTGGTTTTGCTTTTTCCGGTGCTTCCATCCTTTGCAGCGCTAAAATAAAATTGGCCAGTTGAGTTTCTTCTTTTACAATTTTTTGCTGCGTTAGTATATACTTTTTTAAATCGCTTAATGATTTCTGCACAACAGCCTTTACTGCAAAAGATGCATTATCATCAATACTTACTGCTAATAAATAAGTGAGTAATATTTGTTGGGTTTGTTGCTGAATCAACTTTTCCATTCCTGTCCTGGCTGCTGCTTTCCAGGTTTTGTTCAATAAGACAGTTATCATTTCATTTAACCCCAGCCCACCATTTGCTGCTTCGTATTCCACCATCCGGTTTATTCTTTCTGTATTAAATAAAAAAGATAAAGGAAAGTCGGCAGCCGTTTCTGCAGGTGATAATGCATCAAAGGCAAGGCCTGTTCTCTTCTTAAATAATTCTCTTGTAAAACCATATCCCGACGGACGTGGTGGAATTAATTTAACGATTGCGTCGGGTAATAATAAAAATTCAGGGGCTAAACAATTGGTTACTGCATGCAATGCTTTTAACTGTTCTTCTTTAGTTAGCGGCTTTGTAATTATTTGCCCATCGCCACGTAATGCATAAGTATAATTTAAGCCACCTACCCATTTTGTTACTGCTTCCAGTTGATAGCGGTGGTATAAATATACCGGTACAAGCACATCTTCCAGCATTGCCATAGGCATGCCCGCCCGTATATTTTTTTCTCCAAATTGTGCCAATGCTTTGCTCCTTACTTTAATTACTTCATTTAATTCTGTAACAGGGTTGGCGCCATTATCCCATAAATGTGCGTAAGGATGCAAACCGCCGACAGCTCTTGCATCTCTGTCGCTAATAAACTGTAGCCCTTTTTTTATAGCATCCGTTAAAATTTTATTTAGTGCAGCGGATTCATTTGCTGATACAGCAAAATCTTTATAGCCCCAGATAATGGCAACTTTATCCCAATCGCCAATCTTATCATCATAAGCATTGCTGAGGTCAATTTCTCCGGCAGGATTTAATCTAGCCAATGGATGCGGATAATCCATAACACTTGCCCTGTTACTTACGCTGGATGCATAATTGTGCATCAATCCCAATGTATGTCCTACTTCATGCGCTGCTAATTGTTTCAACCTTGCCAATGCCATTTTCAGCATTTTATCATCTGCTGGCATTCCATTTTCAAACGGCGCCAGTAAACCCTGTGCAATTAAATAATCCTGCCGTACTCTTAACGAACCCAATGTTACATGCCCCTTAATAATTTCTCCTGTTCTTGGGTCAACAACCGATGCACCATAACTCCATCCCCTTGTAGAGCGATGTACCCAATTGATCACATTATACCTTACATCCATCGGGTCGGCAGTATCCGGTAATAATTTTACCTGGAATGCATTGGTATATCCTGCGGCCTCAAAAGCCTGGTTCCACCAGCCTGCACCTTCCAGTAAGGCACTTCGTATCGGCTCCGGTGTGCCGTTATCTAAGTAATAAATAATTGGTTTTACCGGTTCGCTCATTGCCACATTGGGGTCTTTCTTTTTTAACCGGTGGCGAATGATGAAATTTTTCTCTACCGGTTCGCTTACCTGTGTGCTGTAATCAAAGTAAGATGTATTGATAAAACTGCTCCTGGCATCAAACACTCTTGGCTGATAATCATTATCGGGCAGCTGCACAAAAGAATGATGCATGCGTAAAGTAATGGCCTCGGCTGCAGGTGTAACAGATTGTACAAAATTGCCAACTGCACCATCTGCATTGGTTAAAGTAATGGTGGCTTCTATTTCTGTATTAAGCGGAAAATTTTTTGTTCTTTCCAGGTAAATAGCCGAACGGGTTTTATCAAAAGTAAATACGCCCTGTTGCGACTGCCGGATGCGGTTACCAACTCTCATTGCATCTCTTAAAATAAAATCTGTTGCATCTACCAATGCATGAGTATTACTTTCTGCCTCCACAGTAAAACCCCATAATACAGACTGAGCAAATGATTGCTCTACTGCTCTTTTTTCATTTACATCTTTTGTTATTGCCCTGTAAGCATAATTAGGCACGGCCATTAAAATTTTTCTGCCGGTACGTACAAATTTTATAATTTTTGTTTCGCCTAACAAACCCCTGTCTAAGCCAATATCGTTTGAACCCAGCCCGGCGGGTAGTGATTGCTGGTATAAAATTTCTGTGTCGGGTTTATTGATCTCCAGCCATATTTTTCCGGTGGTTTCTTCCCAATAAAAATTTAAAAAGCCTTCCTGCTTTTTCATGTCTTTTGTTTTTTCTTCAATAGTCGGCAGTTTTTGTGCGTAACCAAAAGAACAAAGCAGTAACAAAACAGCAAAGCAATATTTCATGTGCAGTAGTTTAATACACACAATATAAAGAATCTTATAAGTTTTTGTAAGCCTAAAATGCAGGGAGGAAACTAAACCTGATCGGTGGTTTCTTTATTGTTCTTCCACCAGCGGTAACCAATAACACCAACAATGGCAAAGGGCGCCATCATTAAATATATTATGCCCCTGTTTAAGGCTTTGGCTGGTTTTTCACCTAATTGAGATGCTGTTTTTGTACAAACAGAGCATTGCCCCTGTGCTACAGGCGAAATAAGAACTGTACAAAAAACTAACACCAGTATAGTTAAAAAAGTTTTCATGTAATGCAGCAAAGCTACTAAACAATCAGTCTTAAGAAGTAATTGTTTAACAGAATTTTTTTAAATGGTGCTGTTAAACCCTAAACTTACTTTTACTTTGCTGTAAAATTATTCATCGCATGTTAAGATATTTTTCTATTGTATTTGCCTGTTTATTATTTGCTACTGCCGCAAATGCCCAAACTGTAAAAAAAGCTATCCCGTTTTATAAAAGCGGTTTAGTTTACAGGGATAAGGGAATGTTTAATGAAGCAATTGGTTCTTTTAAAAAAGCTATAGCCCTGGATAAAAAATACGATTCTGCCTACCTGGAACTTGGGGGCATTTTTTTAAAAATAAATATGACTGACAGTGCCATTGCAATTTTTAAAAAAGCAGTGAAGATAAACCCGGGCTTTACAGCCGCTCATTTTACTTTAGGAATTATTTACAGGGATTATAAAAGAATTTCGGGAGAAGCGATTATACATTTTTTAAACGCATTAAAACTTGACAGTACCAATAAGGTAACATTGTACAGTATTGCCTGGTGCAATAATGACAAAGGGAATTATGCCGAAGCGGTAAAGTATGCTGTAAAAGCCCTTGAAATTGATAATAATTACCGGCCCGGATATAACGAACTGGCACATGCCTACCGTAACCTTAAAACATACCAGGCAGCTATAGACCAGTTTAAAAAAAACCTGGCCATTTCTGTTACCGACCAGCCTTTGTACTACAGTGCATTATGCTACCTGGAGTTAAAAGATAAGGCTGGTGCAGAAAAAATGTATGAGGAGTTAAAAAAAATAAACCCCAAATCTGCAGAAGGATTGCGTAAGCGGATTGATGCTGCACAATAGGTTTTATTGTATATCTGAAACAAAGGCAGCGTTGTGAAATATTTCCTGATCAAAAAATTTTGGCTCCGTTACAAACGCTTCCAGTTCCCCTTTCATAATTGTTGACGATAACAGGTCATCAGCCCGGTACACTACCGGTGTTTGTGCAGCCAGTAATTTTTTTGCAGCCTGCAATGTTACTGCATAAGCATGAGTACAATCGTGAAAACCAGCTTTTTTTAAATGTTGGCTATACGGTTTTGGTAAAAGATTGTTCACCATTTTGTAAGTCCATTTCATCAGGCCAAACCTGCTTAAAATTTTATACCATATTTGTTTGCGCTTTAATGCTGCAGTTACATTTTCGTGTTTTAAATACCCCAAATATACCAGCTCCCAATTGTCAGGTAATTCATTTAATGCCGCTGGCAGCTGAGGAAGATTATTATAGAGTGGTAAAATATCGTCTTCCAGGATCAGCACTTTTTGCCAGTTATGTTTCAGCATTTCTTCATATACCATCCGGTGAGAAAGTGAGCAGGCTATTTCGCCGAGGTTAAGTGCTTTGCCCTGGCGCTGCAAATTTTGAGCTGTTTGCTCATTGTAAGTACCATCTGTTTTCGCTGTGTCATAATCAAGCTTCAGTTTATCTGCACCCCAAAAAAAATCAAATGGCAGGCCGGTTAAACTTTGTTTTACCTTTTCGTGCCTGTCGGTAAAACGGGTAACTGAAACAACGAATATTTTATCAAAAAAAATTTGTAAAAAACGATACGCTTCCGGCTGCATTTTATACCCGTTTATGTTTATCCGCAAAAATAGTTGTTTTAAAATTGTGTTATTCAATATCTTCATGCCTTGTTTAAACAACAGCACTTGTAAGCCTGTTTATATTTAAGGAGTATGAATAAACCTTTTATCTCTATCTGCATACCAACCTACAAAAGGGCCGATCTGCTTAAAAAACTTTTAGAGTCTATACATACTCAAACCTTTACCGATTTTGAAATACTCATTAACGATAACAGTTCCGATGATATCATAAAAGATCTTGCTGCAATGTACAGTGGTTTGTTGCCAATTGCCTATCAAAAAAATGAACCTGCCATTTCTGCTACAGAAAACTGCAATAAAGTTATTGCCCGTGCAAATGCGCCATGGATAAAAATAATGCATGATGATGATTGGTTTGCTACCAACAATGCGCTTGCACAATTTGCTGATGCTGCAAAACAAAGTGGTAAAGATTTTATTTTTTGTGCCAGCAACCAGGTTTATTTAGAAACAGGAAAAACTGAAGCCGAATTGCTGACAGATGAGAGACAACAAATGCTTAACGATTCTTTCTACAGCCTTATTTATTTAAACGTAATTGGCCACCCAAGTGTGGTAATGCATAAAAAAGACACCAGTCTTGAATACGACAAGCAATTTAACTGGGTATTAGATATTGACTTTTATTTAAGGTATTTAACTAAGCATGGCGGCTATTATTATATTCCACAACCGCTGGTAAACATTGGCAAAGGTTCTACACAGGAATCTTATAAATATTATAAAAACATAAAAGTAGAAATACCTGAATACTTTACGCTGCTTACAAAATACGATAGTAACCTGTTGCTGAAAAACGAATACGTTTTTCATTTGGTTTGGAATATGATGAAACGTTTTAAAATAAAAAATACAGCAGATATTCGGGCAACCGGTTATGCCGGAAAACTCCCTGATAAAATTCAGGCTATTATTGATTATCAAAAAAAAATACCGGCAATTATTCTTAAGCAAACCCCGTGGTCGAAACTGTTTATGCGCCGCTGTTTTAAAAAAATTACTATAGCGTAAAAAACGAAAAGCCACCCGGCACAATTGCTGTTGCTTATTCAGTGTTTACATTTTTACTGTATAAAAAGGGTTTCTATCCAGTTATCTAAATGGTATTTTATTTTTATAGTTTCGCTTACCGGCCTGTAAGGAGTTGTAAAAAAACCGTTGGGTATATTTATATCCTCATTATCAATAATGCAGATATTATTGGCATCATAAAAATCGTACTCTTTTATATGCTTATTATTGGTAATTAATTTTTTGCTTAGCCCCAATGCTTCAAATGGCCTGAAGGTTAAACCCTGTTGTTCTTCTTTCTGTATTTCCACCAAAACGGAAGAAGCTGCAATTTCTTTCAGCATTATTTCATAAGGTATAACCTGGTGTATCTGCAATACATACGCTGTTACAGCCGGCTTGTAGCAAAATACTTTCAGGGTGTTTGCAATTCCTCTTTCGTTTAGGTATTTACCCATTCTTTCAACAACAGCAGTTCGTTTATCATTGGTTAATAAACAGTAAACGTTGTTGTTTACAGTTGCTGGTATTTCATCAAAATAATAAAAATTGGTAAGCAGATCAAAGCCATATCTTTTACAATCTTCCGTATCAAAACTGTACACTTTATCAAAAATATTTTTTATCCTCAACTTCCTGTCAAAAAGGCTTATGCTATCCCAGTAATTAGCAATAAAACTTTCTGTTTTGCTTCTTAATAAACCAAGTACTTCGTCATTTAATAAATCGGGCCTTATTATTACTATACGGCTGTAGCGTGGCTGCAGGGTATTTATTTTTTCTTTTACAAGGTTGTTGTAATGAATATCTTTAAGGTTTACTTTTTTAAAATTTTTAGAGATAAAGTTGGCTACCCTGTGATAAAAATTTTTGTAAACAAACTTATTTTTGAAAGCATTAAAATCAATAAAATCTGCAGTAAAATCTGTTCTTTGGCTAAGTCTGTTTTGTACTATTTTAATAATACCAACATCATCAGGAGCTATAAATAAAATATTGTTCATTATACAATACTACACTACGGTTGCTTTAAAAATAAAAGCCGGAAAACTCCGGCTTTTACAAATATAAGAATAATGCTGTTTTTATTATGCCGGTTCGCTCTTCATTTGTTTAGATACTCTTGAACGTTCGTTTTCATCCAGTATCACTTTACGCATACGGATACTTTTTGGCGTTACTTCAATACACTCATCCTGCTGAATGTACTCCATGCACTCTTCCAAAGTCATCATAATTTTAGGAGCAGCTTTGCTGGCATCGTCACTGCCGCTTGCACGATGGTTAGTCAATTTTTTAGGCTCTGTTGCATTTACATTTAAATCGCCTGGCTTAATATGCTCAGCAATAATCTGGCCTGCATAAACCTCATCACCCGGATCAACAAAAAACCTTCCCCTGTCCTGTAATTTATCAATAGAATAGCCCGTTGTTCTCTCGGTATTTTTAGATAATAATACACCATTACTTCTTCCGGGAATTACACCTTTCCAGGGACGGTACTCCACAAAACGATGAGCCATTACTGCCTCTCCTGCTGTACCTGTAAGCATGGTACTTCGTAAGCCTATCAAACCTCTTGATGGAATTTCAAATTCCAAATGCTGCATTTCGCCCTTGCTTTCCATAATAGTCATTTCCCCCTTGCGTTGTGTAACCAGGTCAATAACTTTTCCGCTGAATTCTGAAGGAACATCTACTACCAGATTCTCATAAGGCTCATTTCTTTTACCATCAATTTCTTTAACCAATACCTGTGGGTTACCTACAGTTAATTCAAACCCTTCCCTTCTCATGGTTTCTATTAATATCCCAAGATGTAAAATACCACGGCCGTAAACTAAAAAGCTATCAGCACCGTCGGTATCTTCTACCCGTAACGCCAGATTTTTTTCTGTTTCTTTCATCAACCTGTCACGCAAATGGCGGCTGGTTACAAATTTACCTTCTCTTCCAAAAAACGGAGAGTTGTTAATGCTGAACATCATACTCATGGTTGGTTCATCCACACTAATTACAGGTAATGCTTCAGGAAAATCCACATCACAAATAGTATCACCAATATTAAATTCGTCTAAACCAACTATTGCACAAATATCACCTGCACTTACTTCTGTTGCTTTCTTTTTACCCAATGCTTCAAAAGTGTACAGTTCTTTTACTTTCATTTTTTTAATACCGCCATCTGCCTGCACCAATGCAATTTGTTGTCCTTCTCTTACTGTACCACGGGCAACTTTACCTACAGCAATCCTGCCTAAAAAAGAGGAGTAATCAAGCGAAGTAATCTGCATTTGAGTGGTTCCCTCGTTAACCTTTGGTTCAGGAACATGTTCTAAAATAGCATCCAGCAAAGGAAAAATATTATCAATTTCAGTTAATGATGTATTCATCCAGCCATTTTTGCTGCTACCATAAATAGTAGGAAAATCCAATTGCTCTTCAGTTGCATCCAGGTTAAAGAATAATTCAAAAACCGCATCATGTACTTCATCAGGGCGGCAGTTTGGCTTGTCAACTTTATTAATAACAACAATAGGATGTAAACCTAAATGCAAAGCTTTTTGTAATACAAAACGTGTTTGGGGCATCGGGCCTTCAAAAGCATCTACCAATAACAACACACCATCAGCCATTTTCAATACTCTTTCTACCTCACCTCCAAAGTCACTATGGCCCGGAGTATCAATTACATTAATTTTTACACCTTTGTAAGTAACAGAAACGTTTTTACTGAAAATGGTAATTCCCCTTTCTCTTTCAAGATCATTATTATCCATTATTAACTCACCAGTTTCCTGGTTATCACGAAAGATATTGGTGCTGTGCAGAATCTTATCTACCAGCGTTGTTTTGCCATGATCTACGTGGGCAATAATGGCGATGTTACGAATATTCATTGTTTAAATGGTACAGGTAAAGTATTGAAAACCAACAAGGTTATGTTTTTTACCCGTTTTTTTTGAGGTGCAAAGGTAGGTCATTTTAACGGGCTTTCCGCATTAAATTACAATGAAATTCAGTGTAATTGGGTATTTTAATTTTATGCTCTTTGTTATAATTTTAGCCTAAAATCATAGCATATGAAACAGTTTTTTCTCATTTTACTGCCTGTTATATTACTTATTAATCAGGCAGGTGCCCAGGGTACTGCAACAGACTGGTATAATAAAGGCGTTAAGCTAAATGATTCGGCCAGACATTCAGCAGCAATTACAGCATACGAAAGAGCTATTGCACTTGACGCAAACTATTCAAATGCCTATTACCGGCTTGGCTGGACTTATAACGAGTTGGCTGTTTATGATAAAGCCATTGAAAATTTAATTAAGGCACTGGATATTAAAAAAGATCATGCCTTTACTATGCAGGAACTGGGTTATGCCTACAATAAAAAAGGTAATTACATAGAGGCACTTAATTATTTAAATAAAGCCATCTACCAAAAACCAGATTATGCACGTGCTTATAAGCAGTTGGGTGATGCATATGGCGGGCTGAAAAGAAATACAGAAGCCATTACCGCATATGAAAAAGCCTATTCGCTGAATAATAAAGACGAAAGTGCCTGTTATGAGTTAGGCTATTTACATAATGCCACTGAAAAATATGAGCTTGCCATATCGTGGTTGAACAAAGCAATAGCAATAAAACCTACCGTATCTGCCTATAATGAAATTGGGTTTGCCAATTATAAACTTTTAAAAAATGAAGAGGCATTTGCCGGCTACAAAAATGCATTATTGATAAATCCCGAAAACGGAACAGCTTACAAAGGTATGGGTGATGTTTACAGAAGGAATTTTAAACCTGCAAAAATCACAGAGGCATTGGAACAATACAAAAAAGCCGTTCGCTATAATCCAAAAAGTTCGGGCTCGTATTATGGCTTGGGCTGGTGTTATAATGAAACACAGAATTATGACAGTGCAATTGCAAATCTTAAAAAAGCAAGTGAGCTGGACCCAAAGTTAACCGCAGCTTTTACCGAATTGGGATATGCTCAATACATGAAAGGATACTATAGCGATGCATTGTATACATTTAATAAAGGTTTGTCTATTGATGCAAAAGCGATATTGCCGCGTTATTACAAAGGGCTGGTTTATGTTGCACAAAAAGACAAAACCAATGCAACACATATGTATAACGATTTAAAACCTTTGGATAGTGGCCTTGCAGAAAAATTACTGCTTAAAATAAATGCGTTATAGTAACTGATGTTGTGTATCGTTTTATAATTACCTGCTTTTATTTTAAAGATTATATTTGGTATTGAAATAAACGTTGACTTTTTAAACAACTTAATATTTCAGTAAATATTTTTTATGCCCGAAATAAGAAAAACAAATAAAAGAAAACGGATTGCCCTTGTAGCACACGATAATAAAAAGAAAGATTTGATTGAATGGGTGGAACACAACAAAACTGTTTTGGCCAAACATGAATTGGTTGCTACCGGAACCACCGGTAAACTAATAGAAGAAAAAATAGGTGGTGCTGTAAAAAAATTATTAAGCGGCCCTCTTGGTGGCGATCAACAGATAGGCGCCATGATAGCCGAAGGAAAGATTGATGTACTGATTTTCTTCTGGGATCCGATGGAAGCACAGCCACACGATAGTGATGTAAAAGCTTTACTAAGACTGGGCGTAACCTGGAATATTTTATTAGCCTGCGACAGGGCCACGGCAGATTTTATACTTACTTCCCCGTTAATGTATGACGAGTATGAAATTCAGATACCTGATTATACTAAATATCTTAAGCGTAAAGTTGTGAGCTGATAATTATGTACATTAAACCTTAATGTATATTTTTCGTTTATCTAAAAGATACCCTGCCAGCCAGCAAAGCATCATAAAGGCAATTGCAAATAATAAAGAGCCGAAGTAAGCACCGGCATGGCTGAATATATTTTTATACAACCATTGATAGAAGCTGGTGTTTTCATCTGCCATAAAAAAATACAGCAGTATTGCAGCAAGCTCAGATAAGAGATAAATAAATAAAGGGTTGCGGCCGAATACTTCAAAAAAATATGTCCACCGGGTTTTATTTTTATAGCTGATAATATAGATAAGTGCGGCCAGTATTATACAATCGATACCGATAGTGAATACAACAAAGGAGCTGGTCCATAATTTTTTATTTACCGGAAAACTTAAATTCCAGCTATAAGCTAAAAATAATAAGGCTGTTCCTATGAGTAATAAAACAGTAAGCCCTTTAAAAAAATTTCCCTGTCCGGTCTCATCATTCAGGCGAACATTTTGTTGAATATACTTTCCTGCCAGGTAACCGCCTGTAACATTAACCACAGCAGGTAATGTACTTAACAAGCCTTCCGGATCAAAAGCCACACCGCCGTTACCATGATACAAATGCTTTTCTCCCAGCAGCCATTGATCAATACGCATTACTGCATTATCCTGTAAGCCCAAAGGATCAGCAGCGTGACTCAGTGTATATAACAGCAACCAATAGGCCAATAAAAAAATTATGCTGATGATAACTATGGTTTTGGGTTTACAATAATATACAATGAGCGATGCAATACCATAGCAAAGCGCAATACGTTGCAATACACCAAAAACCCTTGTTTCATCAAACGGAGAAAAAATAAGGTTGCCGGTAATATCTCTTTTTACAAAAGGAAACCAATACATGAGGAATCCTAACAAAAAAATTATAAACGTTCTTTTAAATATCTTCCATAATACCTGGTTTTGAGAAAGTGTTGTCCATTTTGGCATAACAAAACTCATGGCATTACCTACGGCAAATAAAAAAGAAGGAAATACGAGGTCGGTTGGGGTAAAGCCATGCCATTGGGCATGGTGCAATGGTGAGTAACTGGTATCACCATTGCCCGGGGTGTTTACAATTATCATAAAACATATTGTCATTCCCCTAAACACATCAAGAGCGGTAAAGCGTTGAGCAGCTATCTTCATAAACAATTATTGTAAACTACAAAATAACCAATTTTAAACAACTGCATTTAAAATTGTATAGCTTATCAGCAAAAATGATATTATTAAACAACAGCAGATTAACCGGATAGATTAATTAAATTTGCTGTTGCTGTATTGCAAAATAATTATGCCTTTTAAACTCAATTCTTCATACGCTCCTGCAGCCGATCAGCCGCAGGCCATTCAACAACTTACCGATGGCTTGTTGAATGGAGAACGCTACCAAACCTTATTGGGTGTAACCGGCAGTGGTAAAACATTTACCATGGCCAACGTAATACAAAATGTGCAGCGGCCTGTGTTGGTATTAACGCATAATAAAACACTGGTGGCGCAATTGTATGGCGAGTTCAAACAGTTTTTTCCTGATAATGCGGTGGGTTATTTTGTAAGTTTTTACGATTTTTACCAGCCCGAAGCTTACATGCCCGTAAGTAATACTTACATTGAAAAAGATTTAAGCATCAACGAAGAATTAGATAAATTAAGATTACAAGCCACCGCACAATTACTAAGCGGCAGAAGAGATATTATTATTGTAGCCAGCGTAAGTTGTATTTATGGTATGGGCAACCCTACCGATTATGAAAACGGTATCATCCGCATTACGCAAGGCCAGCAAATTTCAAGGCAGGGATTTTTACATGCATTGGTAAATTCTTTATACAGCAGAAGTGAAGGTGATTTTACAAGAGGTACATTCCGTGTTAAAGGTGATACCATCGATATTAATTTACCTTATGTAGATTTTGGTTACCGAATTACTTTTTTTGGTGATGAAATAGAAACCATTGAAACATTAGAACTCAGCAGCGGCAAACGCATCAGCAGTGTAGAGAATGCGGCTATCTTTCCTGCAAATTTATATGTAGCGCCAAAAGATATGCTGCAGCAGGTAATACATGAAATACAGGAGGAAGTAGCCGCCCAGGAATTATATTATAAAAACTCCGGAAAATATATTGAAGCACAACGCATCAGCGAAAGAGTAAATTATGATCTGGAAATGATACGTGAACTGGGTTATTGTAATGGTATAGAAAACTATTCCCGTTTTTTCGACAGGCGTAAACCCGGCACCAGGCCATTCTGTTTACTGGATTATTTTCCAAAGGATTTTATTTTGATGATTGATGAAAGCCATCAAACCATTCCACAGGTAAGTGGCATGTATGGTGGCGACAGAAGCCGTAAATTAATTTTGGTTGATTATGGTTTCCGCCTGCCCAGTGCCTTAGATAACCGGCCATTAAATTTTAATGAGTTTGAAGCTGTAACCGGTCAAACCATTTTTGTATCGGCAACACCTGCAGATTATGAATTAGAAAAAAGTGAAGGTATTGTAGTAGAGCAGGTGGTAAGGCCTACAGGTTTATTAGATCCGCCAATAGAAGTGCGGCCTTCAATAAACCAGATAGATGATTTGCTTGATGAGATTGATAAAAGAATTACCAAAGGCGATCGTGTTTTGGTAACTACGCTTACAAAAAGAATGGCCGAAGAGATGACGAAATATCTCGAACGCATCAACATAAAATGTAAATACATACACAGCGAGGTAGATGCATTGGAAAGAGTGGAAATTTTAAGAGAACTACGTTTAGGAATTATTGATGTACTGGTTGGTGTAAATTTATTAAGAGAAGGATTAGACCTTCCTGAAGTTTCTTTAGTAGCCATTTTAGATGCCGATAAAGAAGGTTTTTTACGTAACGAAAGAAGTTTGACACAAACTGCAGGAAGGGCTGCCCGTAACGTAGATGGCCTCGTAATTTTTTATGCAGATAAAATGACGGAGAGCATGCAAAAAACAATTGACGAAACGTATCGCCGCAGAGAAAAACAAATTGCTTATAATATTGAACACAACATAACACCCACTACAATTAAAAAAGATACCCAACAAATTATGGCACAGGGTTCGGTGCTGGATGTAAAAGGTTACGACCCTGCCAACCCTTATTCCATAAAACCCGATGAAGATATTGTGAGCATTGCTGCCGAAGATGAGGCAGAATACAAAACCATTCCTCAAATGGAAAAAGGCATTGGCAAAATAAAAAAGCAAATGGAAAAGGCGGCGAAGGACCTGGATTTTATGGAAGCGGCAAGGTTAAGGGATGAAATGTTCAGGTTGCAAAAGGAATTAGAAGGAATGAAGAAATAATTTTCAGTTTTTAAAATATCATATATTCTCAAACGTCTCCGCTAAAAGAGATGATGCCATAAAAACCCTCTCTATTTGTTAATGATAATCGTATTGGTAATTATAGCCGCTTTTGTATTGATTGTTTATGGTTTCATGCAGCAATCAAAATTTGGTAAGCCGCCTGCAGGAAAAAGGCTGGAATTGATAGAGCAATCCATCAATTATAAAAATGGTACGTTTCAAAATCAAAGCCATACCCCTTCCTTAACCGAAGGAGCTACCTATTCATCTGTAATGAAGGAATTTTTCTTTACCAAAAAAGAAAGGAAAAAACCATCACAGCCTTTACCTTCTGTAAAGACCAATTTACTGCAACTGAAAAAAGAAGAAAATGTGTGGGTATGGATGGGGCACTCTTCTTATTTTATGCAGATAGATGGTAAAACCATTTTAGTTGACCCGGTGCTGAGTGGTGCCGCATCACCATTAAGTTTTACTACCAAAAGTTTTCGGGGTGCTGATATTTATACTACGGATGATATCCCCGAAATTGATTTTTTATTTATCTCTCACGATCACTGGGACCATTTAGATTACGACACCATAAAAAAATTACATCCTAAAATTAAAACCATCATTACCGGTTTAGGTACCGGCGAACACCTGCAACGCTGGGGTTTTAAAAAAGATATGATCGTGGAAAAGGATTGGAATGAAACTGCCACGCTTGCAGACGGATTTACAGTAACTGTTACCCCGGCCCGCCATTTTTCCGGCCGGGGTTTTAAAAGAAACAATGCCTTGTGGGTTTCGTTTGTTTTACAAACACCGGCTCATAAAATTTATATTGGCGGCGATAGTGGTTATGATGAGCATTTTAAAACCATCGGCAACCTGCATGGCCCGTTTGACCTGGCGATATTAGAATGCGGGCAGTACGATAAAAACTGGAAATATATTCACATGATGCCTGAAGAAGTGGTGCAGGCCGCACAGGATTTAAACAGCAAAAAATTACTGGCGGTACACTGGGGTAAATTCGCCTTGGGCAATCATGCGTGGGATGATTCTATTACAAGAGTACTCAAAGCGGCACAGCAAAGTAATATGCCTTTGCTCACACCGATGATTGGAGAAAAATTAAATATTGATGGTGAGCAACAGTTTACTAAATGGTGGGAGGGGGTAGAGTAAAGATAGAATCAGTATCCTGCTATATTCAATTTATTTCTTGATGTAAAATAAATCACTTTACCTACTGCTCTGACCAATAATCAATCACCAATACTTTATCAAGGTAAGGTTTTAAAACTTCAACAAAAACCAAATGTGCTGCATGTGGTAAGTAAGCAGCTCTATCAGCTTCGCTTTTAAAACTTACAAAAAAGCAATGGGTAAAACCATCGTTTAATTTTTCGGGGCTGTTGTTTATGCCCCATTCAAAATCTTTTATTACAGCAATTTTTGGGGGTAGTGATCTAAAAGCGGTTTCTACCTTTTTTATATTGGGGGCACTGGTGCTATCTTTAAACTTAAGTAATACTACGTGGCGGAGTAACTGTTGTTTATTATTAGCCTTTTGAGCCATAGTAGTAGCCGTAAGGCAAAGGCAGCAAGTTATAATAAGTAATACAATTATTTTATTCATCAATTTTATTTTTACAGTGTTTTTTGCCGGTTTGCTGCTGTCTATCTCTTTTTATTTTTAATACCAGGTAATGGATAAACAGAAAAGATACGTAATTCCTGAAAAATTACTATCTTACTATATCAGTTATTTATAAATAAAAAAATCATGACAACAATAGCTTTATATAACCTTAAAGGTGGCGTGGGCAAAACTGCCAGTTGCGTAAACTTTGCCTATCTGGCGGCAGCTGATGGTTTTAAAACCCTTTTGTGGGATATTGATCCCCAGGGTTCCTCTTCTTTTTATTATAAAGTAAAGCCCAAAACACACCCCGGAATAAAAAAACTCGTTACTAAAGATGCCGACCTGGAAAGTGCAATTATGAGTACCGATTTTGAGCTGCTGGATGTTATACCTGCCGATAACAACATCAAAAGCTTTGACATTATGCTGGATGAAATGAAGGGCAATAAAAACAGGCTGAAATCAGTATTGAAGCAGTTAGACAAAGAATATGATTTTGTTTTTATAGACTGCCACCCCGGCTTCAGCGCTTTAAGCGAAAATATTTTTAATGCTGCTGATATTGTATTGATGCCGGTTATTCCTACCACGTTATCTATCCGTACGTACAATATGGTAAAAGATTATTTTAAAGAAAAAGACCTGGACATCAGTAAAATGATGTGCTTTTTTACCATGGCCGATCTGCGTAAGAATATGCATAACGAAATAATGGAGGAATTGTATAAAGACAAACGCTTCTTCCAAAATTATATCCCTTATTTATCCGATGTAGAAAAAATGGGTATTCATAAAGCACCTATAATGGAATTTGCCAACAGCAGTTATGCTGCAAAATGTTACAGGGAATTATGGACGGAGATTAAAGAAGGGGTGCTTTAATAAATAAAATACTTCTTTACAAATTGCTAATTTTATTTTTTAGTTTTAATAAATTATGAAAAGAGAAATTACCAGCTGGTTTAGCCCGGCCCTGCAAAAAGATATGCCCATTGTTACTTATGGTGATTATGGTTTTGCGCTATTATTAGTACCTACTGCTGCTGCCGATTATTTAGAATATGAGCGTTTTCAGTTGCTGGATACGCTGGCACCGTTTATTGACAGCGGCAAGGTAAAAGTGTTTTCCGTTAACAGCATTAATACCGAAAGCTGGTTAAACAAGCAGATGATAGGTGAACATAAAGCCATCCGCCAAAACCAGTTTAACGAATATATTTATAACGAGGTTATTCCTTTTATAAGAACCAGCACGTCGTGGGAAACCCCCATTATTACCTGTGGCGCTTCGTTTGGTGCATTGCATAGTATGAACCTTTTTTTAAAACGCCCCGATTTGATCAATGGCGTTATTGCAATGAGTGGTGTTTACAATTTGATGGAATATACCGACGGTTTTTATGATGAGCAGGTGTATTACAATTCCCCTATGCATTATATCCCCAACCTTACCGATCATAATGTACTGGAACAAATACGCCGGAGCAACCATATTCATATACTTACCGGCAGCGGGGAATATGAAGCCCCCGATGCTGCAAAGGAATTTGCAGGTGTGCTGTACAATAAAGGCATTACTTATGAACTGGATGTATGGAACCATGACTGGAAACACGACTGGCCTACCTGGAGGGCTATGTTACCACATTATATCGGCAGCAGGTTTTAAGTTTTTAACAGCGTACAATAAAAAACCGCTTTTTCAGTTATAATCAGGAATACCTAATAATATCCTGATACATGAAAAAG
This sequence comes from Ferruginibacter sp., assembly GCA_043769035.1. Lineage (GTDB taxonomy): Bacteria > Bacteroidota > Bacteroidia > Chitinophagales > Chitinophagaceae > Ferruginibacter. The sequence goes on along the minus strand of JAYVJU010000213.1, from coordinate 24,755 downwards.
CCAGTATTACTATTTGCCCTTAAATGTTCGGTAATTATCTACTTCGCCGCCTGCACCAATATTGAACAATTTTCAGTTTCAGATGCTGTATCACAACAATTAATATCCAAAGGATCTTGGAAGGTGAATTGCTATGATAATGCAAGCATTGACAATACCTGTGCTTTTGAGGGATACAGTTTTAGTTTTGATACCTATGGTAAAGTTACTGCCCGTAAAAACGGCATTGCTATTGAGGGCCACTGGCTGGAAGATAATATCTCAAAAAAGATAACCATCAGTTTTACAAAAGATCATCCCACCTTATCTCAATTAAATGACCATTGGAATATTTCGTCAATAAATGATGATGGGATAACATTTGAAAACAATACCCACCAGAATGCCGAAAAATTATACATCACTGCATTATAAAATAATTTACTACCCCATTTCTTCAGCCGCTTTGTAACCAAAGCGGTTTTTTGTTGTAAACCCTTCTTGATTTGCAATGCCAATTGTTTTACTTTTATGGCATGCAAAAAAAATTATTTTTATTAGATGCGTTTGCTCTTGTTTTCCGGGCATATTATGCATTGATACGCAACCCCCGTATTACCAGTAAAGGAAGAAACACCAATGCACAGTTTGGTTTTACCAATACGTTGATAGACCTGATAAAAAATCAAAAGCCCACGCACATGGCGGTATGTTTTGATACCAGTGCTGCTACAGAACGCCACACCGATTTTGCAGATTATAAAGCCAACCGGCAGGAAACTCCCGAAGATATTTCTGCTGCCGTGCCCGATATAAAAAAGATAATCGAAGGGTTTAATATTCCGGTTATTGGCATTGATGGTTATGAAGCAGATGATGTAATTGGCGCCCTGGCCAAGCAGGCCGAAAAAGAAGGCTATGAAGTTTTTATGGTTACTCCCGATAAAGATTATGGACAATTGGTTAGTGAAAATATCAAGATCTATAAACCGCCTTACCAGGGTGGTAATTTTGAAATACTGGGGCCAAAAGAAGTATGTGCCAAATGGGATATTGAAAGAGTAGAACAGGTGATTGATATTTTGGGTATGATGGGTGATGCGGTAGATAATATTCCCGGCATACCGGGTGTGGGAGAAAAGACTGCTGCCAAATTATTAAAGGAGTATGGCACATTAGAAAATGTACTGGCAAACGCAGCTAATATAAAAGGTAAACTGGGCGAAAAAATTGTTGCCGGCAAAGAGTTGGCCATGATGAGTAAAAAATTAGCAACGATCATCACCAATATTCCTGCAGCAGAATTTCATGAAGAAAATTTCAGGATTAAAGAAATGAATAAAGATGTGCTGAAAGAAATTTTTGAACAACTTGAATTTAAAACTTTAGGTAAAAGAATTTTAGGCGATGATATTGATGGCGCACCTGAGGCATGGAATGGTACGGAAGAAGCCAAACCTAAAAAAGCCCCTACGGCCCAAATGGATCTCTTTGGAAATATTATTGAGCAACCCGAAGCTGTAGAAGTAAAAATTAAAAATGAAGATCAAATATCTGCTGCTGATAAAAACATCAACAACACGCCGCATGATTATTCCCTGGTGCAAACCGATGCTGAAATAAATGACCTGGTAAAATATTTATCAGCCTTTGATGAAATTTGCTTTGATACAGAAACCACCGGCATTGATGCTAACGAAGCAGAAATTGTAGGTATGAGTTTTTCGGTTAAAGCCGGGGAAGGTTTTTATGTTTTTTGCCCTGCCGATGAAAACGAAACATCACGGAGGCTGCAATTTTTTAAACCGCTTTTCAGCAATGCATCCAAAACATGGATTGGCCACAACATTAAATACGATATGCTGATATTAAAATGGCAGGGTATTGAAATTGCCGGCAATACTTTCGACAGCATGCTTGCCCATTATGTAATCGAGCCCGATGGTAAAAACGGTATGGATGCATTAAGTGAAAAATTTCTGGGTTACGAACCAGTGCATATTGAGGAGTTGATTGGTAAAAAAGGAAAAGGCCAGGGAACCATGAGAGATGTGGATCCTGAAAAAATAAAAGAATACGCTTCTGAAGATGCTGATATCACTTTGCAATTAAAAACTGTGCTCTTACCGAAGTTAAAAGAAAGAGAAGTAGAAAAAGTTTTTTACGAAGTGGAAAACCCATTGGTAAAAGTTTTAACCGCCATGGAATATGAAGGCATAAGAATAGATGAAGCTTTTTTAAATGAATACTCCAAAGAACTGGAGAAAGAAGCCAAAGCTGCGGAAGAATCTGTTTACAAACAAGCCGGTGTTCGTTTTAATTTAGCATCGCCAAAGCAACTGGGCGAAGTGTTGTTTGATAAAATGCAGATTGATCCCAAAGCAAAAAAAACTAAGACCGGCCAGTATGCAACCGGTGAAGATGTGTTATTAAAACTGGCGGCCAATAATAAAATTGTTGATGACATTTTAGTTTTTCGTGAGTTTACGAAACTTAAATCAACTTATGTAGATGCCTTACCGTTGATGATCAATAAAAAAACCGGCAGGGTACATACATCTTATGCGCAGGCGGTTGCAGTTACCGGCAGGCTAAGCAGCAACAATCCCAACCTGCAAAATATTCCTATACGCACAGAAAGAGGAAGAGAGATTCGCAAAGCATTTATTCCAAGAGATAAAGATTATGTATTAATGTCGGCCGATTACTCACAAATTGAATTACGCATTGTAGCCGCCATCAGCGGCGATGCAAATATGTGTGAAGCTTTTAAGACCGGTAAAGATATTCATACAGCTACAGCAGCAAAGGTTTTTAATGTAGAAGAAAAAGATGTAACCAAAGAAATGCGTTACAAAGCCAAGAGCGTAAATTTTGGAATTATTTATGGCCAGGGTGCTTTTGGTTTGGCCGAAAACCTGGGCATCAGCCGCACCGAAGCCAAGGAAATTATTGATAACTACAAAAAACAGTTCCCAAACATCCAGAAGTACATGGATGACACCATTCATTTTGCACAGGAAAATGGCTATGTAGAAACACTGATGGGCCGCAAACGCTGGCTTAAAGATATTGGCAGCGCCAATTTTACCGTTCGTGCTTTTGCCGAACGCAATGCCATCAACTCACCCATACAGGGCTCTGCCGCCGATATGATAAAACTGGCGATGATAAAAATTCATGCAGAGTTCAGCAAGCATAATTTTAAAAGTAAAATGCTTTTACAAGTGCATGATGAATTGGTTTTTGATGCACACAAAGATGAAATAGAAGAAATAAAACCCATCATTTTAAATTGTATGCAAACAGCCTTGGCATTACCAAACGATGTACCAACTGATGCAGAACTGGGCATGGGAGAAAATTGGTTGGAAGCGCATTAAATTAATACAATGAATTGGAAATTTTATTTTGACGATGTAATATTAATAGCCAGCCGCTATTTAATTATAGCCAGCATTGCTTTTCTTATATGGTATGTGTTGCTGCGGCGCATAATTGCTTCAAAAAAAATTCAGGCCAAATACCCCGGATTTAAAGACTATGCAAGAGAGATTGGCTTTTCAATCACTACTGTATTTATTATGTCGTTTATTCCGGCAGCTATTTTAGGCAGCCCCGAACTGGCAAAGCACACTAATTTTTATACTGATATTAACCGGCACAGCATGTTGTATTTCATTCTGGCTTTTCCGTTAATGGCTGTACTGCACGACACTTATTTTTACTGGATGCACCGGCTGATGCATCATCCATCTTTATTTAAACTGGTTCACTTAATACATCATAAATCCACCAACCCAAGCCCTTTTGCTGCGTATGCTTTTCATCCGCTTGAAGCTGTAGTTGAAGCCGGTATATTTATAGTATTTGTTTTTATTATGCCCGTGCATTTTTTTCACTTGCTGTTTTTCTTTTTGTTCATGATCATATACAATGTGTACGGGCATTTGGGCTGGGAGCTGTACCCAAAAGGTTTCAGCAAACACTGGCTGGGCAAATGGATTAACACTTCTATTGCACACAACCAGCATCATCAGTATTTTAAAGGTAATTACGGTTTGTACTTTTTGTTTTGGGACAGGATGATGGGAACGCTGAGAGAAGATTATGATGAAAAATATTCAGCAGTAAAGAATAAATAAACTGAAATGTTAGAATAAAATGTTTGAAATTGCAAAAGCTGGTGTATTGAAGTTTTTCAAAACTGCTTTATCATTGCTAATCATTTGCTGAATAATATGGAATTTGATAAAAGATAAAATTTTTTCACTTATTTAGAATTCAATGTTCAGTAATTTATTAATAGTAGAATTAAGTATTTATGTCAGAAGAGGAATTAAGAAATGTACTTACTGAATTAATCAGCCTTCCGGGTGAAACAGAAATAGTAGAATTTAAAGAAGCTAAAAATGGTTATGATTTCAATAAGATTGGTAAATATTTTTCAGCATTATCAAATGAAGCAAATTTATGCCACAAACCTTTTGCCTGGTTAGTGTTGGGTGTACAGGATAACAGCCATCAAATTGTTGGTTCTAATTTTAGAACGGGCAGAAAAGATTTAGACAGCCTGAAAGCAGAAATAGCTCAACTCACCACCAATAAAATAACTTTCATAGAAATACATGAACTGTTTATCCAGGAGGGCAGGGTAATAATGTTTCAGATCCCGGCTGCACCAATTGGTATTCCCATTGCTTTTAAAGGGCATTATTATGGCAGAGATGGGGAAAGCCTGTCTGCATTAAATGTAGAAGAATTTGAACGGATTAGAAACAGTATTGCAGAAGACTGGAGTGCTTTAATAATTAATACAGCTACGATTGATGATTTAGATGAAACTGCAATAAATCTGGCAAGACAAAATTATATTACTAAACAACATCCTGATAAAATAAGTGAAATTAAAAGCTGGGATACAGTGACTTTTTTAAATAAAGCTAAAATTACTATAAAAAATAGAATTACACGTACTGCTATACTTTTATTAGGTAAAGAAGAAGCAACACATTACTTAAATCCTTCTGAAGCTAAGATTCGCTGGGTATTAAAAGATAAAAATGGTTTAGAAAGAGATTATAGTATTGAAACAACACCTTTGTTATTAGCAGTTGATAAGGTATATAATAAGATACGTAACCTGACCTACAGATATATAAAACACGGCACACTTTTTCCCGAAGAGATATTGCAATATGAACCCTACGTAATACGGGAAGCAATTAATAATTGTATAGCACATCAGGATTATACAAAAGGAGGGGTAATAAATGTTATAGAAATGGAAGACAGTCTGGTTTTTACAAACTATGGCACTTTTATACCGGGAAATGTTGAAAAAGTTGTTAAAGACGATGCTCCAGAGGAGCAGTATAGAAATAAATTTTTAGCAACAGCAATGTACAACCTTAAAATGGTTGATACAATCGGAAGCGGTATTAAAAAAATGTTTAACTATCAAAAAGAGCGGTTTTTCCCATTACCAGAATATGATTTAAGTAACAATAAAATTAAAGTTACCATTACAGGCAAAGTACTGGATATAGATTATGCAAAAGTTTTGGCACAGAACAGCTCTCTTTCCTTAGAGGAAATAATAATGCTTGATAAAGTACAAAAAAGAAAACGCATAAATGACGATGAAGAAAGGCATCTGAGAAGTAAAAATTTAATTGAAGGTAGAAAACCCAATTTTTTCATTTCGTTAAAAGTGGCACAAAAAACATTTCTTAAAGCTGATTACACTAAAACAAAAGGGCTTGATAATATTTACTATCAGGATTTAGTTATAAAAGCCCTTCAGCAACATAATAATTTAAACCGGCAAGATATTGACTTATTGCTTTTTTCCAAATTACCTGATTGGATGAATGATAAACAAAAGAAAACTAAGATTACAAATATCATTGCTAAACTTCGCAGTACTAATGTAATTGAAAACACAGGGACTGATGTTAGGCCTAATTGGATTTTAAAATGAGAACTTAATAAGAAGTTAATAAGAAGGCAGCTTTTAACATGTTGATTAACAATTGTTTATAAAGTCACTTAATAAGAACTTGATAAGAACTTGATAAGAACTATTCAAGATAAATGGATAGCGAACACACAATTTTTACAATACGATAAATATTATTTCAGTTAGAAAAGAAAACAGATATATATCTTGAAACCAATCCTTATATATTGCTACGATGCTTACTGCGGCTGGTGCTATGGCTTTAGCCCGGTAATGAAAAAGATAGCCGCTCAATATAATAACCAGTTCGACATTGAAGTATTAAGCGGTGGCATGATGATTGGCGAAGGGAAAATGACGATAGAGAAAATTGGGCCATACATACAGGGTGCTTATAAAAGAGTGGAGGAATTAACGGGCATACAATTTGGCGAAGATTTTTTATGGCATATCAATAACCCTGACAAAAGCGACTGGATAATGAACAGTGAAAAACCTGCCATTGCTTTATGTATTTTTAAAGAACTGTATCCCGAACAACAAATTGAATTTGCATCTGATTTACAATTTGCATTAAACTACGAGGGAAGAGATTTAGATGATGATGAAGCTTACCGTCATTTACTGGAAAAATATACCATTGATGAAACAGATTTTTACAGCAAGCTAAAAAGCGAAGCCTATAAAGAAAAGGCGTACTACGAATTTGCGTTGTGCAAGCAATTACAAATTACCGGCTATCCTGCCGTGTTGCTGCAACTGAACGAAAGCAAATTTTATTTACTGGCAAAAGGTTATACTGATTATGAAACCCTAGATAACACCATTCAATCTGTATTAAAAGAAATAACAGCTGATAATTAAAACCATGATATTAACCGTAACGCTAAATCCCTGCATCGACAAAAGCTCTAAAGTAGAAATTATAAAACCAGAAAGTAAACTGCGTTGTACAGAAGTGGTGAACGAACCCGGTGGTGGTGGTATTAATGTAAGCAAGGCATTACAAAAGCTGGAAACACCTTCGGTGGCATTATTTCCTGCAGGCGGTAATAATGGCAATATGCTTTGTCATTTATTGAAAGAAGAAGGCCTCGTCTTTCATGCTGTAGATACAAAAGTAGAAACAAGAGAAAACTGGGTAATGCTGGAAACATCAACCAACAGTCAATTCCGTTTTACTTTTCCCGGAAGGGAGGTAATGGAAGAAACGATTACAACATTGGTAGATCAGATCCGCTCTTTTTCACCAACATTTGTAGTGGCAAGTGGTAGTTTACCACTGGGTTTACCAGATTATTTTTATGGCCTGATAGTTAAGAGTGCAACAGCTGTTGGTGCAAAATGTATTGTTGATACCAGCGGCCCTGCATTACAGGCCTTAAAAGGAAAACATGCTTATCTTATAAAACCAAACATTAGTGAGTTATGCAAAATGCTGCAGGTAGATTGGTTAGATAAAGCAGACGTACCTGGTGCAGCACAACAGGCCATTTCAGATGGTTTTGCAGAAATTATTGTAGTGTCGATGGGGCCGGATGGAGCCTGGATGGTTAGTGAAGACCAGCAGTATTTTGTACCTGCCCCACCGGTTGAAAAAAAGAGTACCGTAGGTGCAGGAGACAGTATGGTGGCAGGCATAACTTATATGCTGCAAAAAAATATGCCGTTAAAAGATGCTATTCGTTTTGGTGTGGCCTGCGGCAGCGCCGCCACCATGAACGATGGTACACAGTTATTTAAAAAAGAAGATGCAGAAAAATTATTTGCAATCATCAATACCTAAAAGCCGTTCATAAATTTAAGTTGCATAATCAATAATGATTTTTTATTTTGTAAATAAAAATTTTATGAAACGAATTGCCTTTACTATCTGCTCTGCAGCATTATTGCTGATAAGCTGTAACGACAGCGCTGACAAAACAACAACCGAAGCCGCCCCTGCCGAAAAAGAAAAAACGGCCGAAGTAAAAACAGAAACTGCTCCGCCGCCAATGGACAGTGCGGCCATGATGAAAGCATGGATGGATTTTGCCACCCCCGGAGCAATGCATAAATGGATGGAAAAAACAAATGGTACATGGGTATGTGATTCTGTAAGCCAGTGGGGCATGGATCCATCGGCTCCGCCAATGAAATCAAAAGCAACCAATGTACAAAACTCTTTTGCCGGCGGCAGGTATGTAGTTGCCAAATTTACCGGTACCATGATGGGGCAGCCGCTTGAAGGTATGAGTACCATGGGATACGATAACGGCAAGAAAATGTTTGTAAGTACCTGGGTTGATAATATGGGAACCGGAATTGTACACATGAGCGGCACTTATGATGAAGCCACAAAAACATTAAATTTAAAAGGCCATCAAACAGACCCTATGACTGGTAAAGACAGCGACTTAAGAGAAGAAATGAAAATGATTGATGATAATACCTACACTTTATCGATGTACGGCACAGGCATGGATGGTAAAGAATCGAAATTTATGGAAGGAACATTTAAAAAGAAAAAATAAAAGATTAAAGTTGTACAAGGGCTCTGAAAAAATCAGGGCCTTTTTTATACAACGTTATATTCGTTAACTTGCTTTTAAAAGTATCAATATGCATTCGGGTAAACAATATTCATTTAAAGAAGTAATTTACTGGACAAGAAAGGATATTTATTTTTTGCTTTTAGTAGCCGCCTTGCCTACCTGCTGCTATGTACTGCTGGATTTTAAATGGCTGGCCGTTCCCTGGTTGCCCATTGCATTATTGGGTACTGCTGTTGCATTTGTTGTGGGTTTTAAAAACAATGCCAGCTACGACAGAATGTGGGAAGCCAGAAGAATTTGGGGGGCTATATTAAATGCCAGCCGTGGCTGGGGCATAATGGTAAAAGATTATGTAAGCAAAAAACATACTACGGCAACTATAAGCGATGAAGAAATAAAAAAAATTCACCGGCAATTATTTTACCGGCATTTTGCATGGCTTACTGCTTTACGTTACCAGCTAAGGGAGCCAAGGGTTTGGGAAGCTATTTATCAAAAACACAATGCCGAGTACAAAGAAAAATATTTTACGGTTGATGAACATGTAAGTAAAATTGATACTGCTTTACAACCATATCTTGCTGATGAAGAGTATAAACTGGTGATGCAAAAAACCAACCGTGCCACACAAATTATAGCATTACAGTCGGCGCATTTAAAAGAATTACTGGAGAAGGGGTTGATAGAAGATTTCCGCCACATGGAACTGGAAAAAATTTTACTGGAATTATATAACCAGCAGGGCGCAAGTGAAAGAATTAAAAACTTTCCTTACCCCCGGCAATACGCTACTTTAAATAAATGGTTTATTAAGATCTTTATTATTTTATTACCGCTGGGCATGCTGCAGGAGTTTGAAAAACTGGGCGGTAATTTAATATGGTTATCCATTCCCTTCAGTGCATTGGCAAGCTGGGTATTTACCACTATGGAAAGAATTGGAGAAAGCAGCGAAAATCCTTTTGAAGGCAGTGCCAACGATGTGCCCATAACTGCCATGAGCCGTACCATTGAAATTGATTTAAGGGAGATGCTGAATGAAACAAGTATTCCGCCGGCAATAAAACCAACCAATAACATCTTAACATAAAAAATTACTAATGGATAAAATTGGAAAAATATTTGCCAACAACAAACTTTGGGTGGCAGAAAAACTGGCCGTTAGCCCCGGCTATTTCGAAAACTTAAGCAAAGGCCAAAGCCCTGAATTTTTATACATTGGCTGCAGCGACAGCCGTGTTACTGCCGAAGACCTGATGGGTGTACAGCCGGGTGAGGTTTTTATACACCGCAATATTGCTAACATGGTTATCAGTATCGATTTAAATGTAATGAGCGTTTTAAATTATGCAGTAGCACATTTAAAGGTTAACCATATTATTGTATGCGGCCATTATGCCTGCGGTGGTGTAAAAGCTGCCATGCAAAGTGCCGACCTTGGCATATTAAATCCCTGGCTTAGAAATATAAGAGATGTTTACCGTTTACATAAAGAAGAATTAAATGCCATTACCGATGAAGAAAAAAGATATGACAGGCTGATTGAATTAAATGTGCAGGAGCAATGTGTTAACCTTATAAAAACTGCGGCTGTACAACTGGCACATAAAGAACGGGGCCTGATGGTACATGGATGGGTATTTGATATACATACCGGAAAACTTATCGACTTAAAAATTGACTTCCCTAAAATATTAGAAGATATAATGGAGATTTATAAATTAGTGTAACGGGCAACCCCATTTACAGCAATACCAAGTTGTGTGCCTTTTATGTAGTATGTACCATCTTATTTTCAGCCAATTTATGTATTAATGCTGGGGTCATTATGAATTTTTTAAAGTCGCCTAATGCCTTGCCAAATGAAATACACTTGTTTTTCGTAAGTGTGTCAATATAGTTTGGAATAACCTCTATTTGAAATTCAATTTCTTTTCTAATTTCTTTTTCAAGCACAAAGGAAAAGTCAAATTCGGTTAGAAATTCTTTGTTATGCAGAATTCTATTTCTTAATGTTATTAATTCTAAAAGAATTTGGTAGGAGTTACTGTTTTTGTTAACTACAAATTCTCCTTTAGAAATTATACTTGCGGATTTCTTTAGTTTTTCAGCAAACGGCAAGCTGATATATTTTTTTGCTTGTGGTTTGTATTTAGATAAGCCAAACTCATCTAAACAGAAGTTTGTCAAAATGAAATTTAATGAGTATTCAAGTGTTGCAGCACAAAGTGTGAAGAACCCAAAATATAAATAGTCCGTTTGTTGACTGTTTACAATGTCTGAATAAGCAAGGCGAAGTTTTTTATAGTAAGATTCAGTTCCATTCCATAGTATGTAACTTTTATCTTTACCGTCAACATTTATGAAAAGCCTTGCAGAAGGTTGCATATTTAAAATGGGTTAGCTTAATAGTCTGAATTGTTCTGTGCCTTTAAGACAGGTAATATTAAAAGCCCGTCTTCGTAAGTTAATTTAATATTCATCGTTTCTGTAACTTCTAATAAAATAGTATTGTAAACAGTTTCTTTAGGATTGTTGCTTTTGAATTCCCATAATAAGCCTAAAGGAACTTTTGGATATTCCTTCGCTTTAAAATACTTTGTCTCCATTTCATTTTTTAAATCAGTGTACAAATCAGCTAATTTTTGTTCAAATGCTGGTCTAATGTAAACAGAGGCGGTATAAAACTTGTTTTTGTAGAATTTGAAAGAAACAAATAGTGCCTCTCGTTCACCAAAATTTACTCCGTCAAAAAAAAGATAACTACTGTCGCTACGATTTTCATTAATAAAGCAACCTGGTCTTGCAAGCATTGCTTTTTTAACAACCTCAATCGAAGAACCAAATTTGATGTTCATTATGCCATCTAAATTTTGACCGTAAATAGTTGTCGAAATAAAAAATATTGCAAATAATAAAAACTTCGTCATTGTTGCTTGATGTTTAGGGAATTTCGGTTAAACTGCATAAAAAAATTATTGCTTTGTATTAAGCGGATTGTTTTTAGTTTTATAATTCTTTATAAAATGTTTGGTTTGTTACAAAACAGCAATTACCGCTTCATATTTTTTTCATACACTTCAATCCATTTTTCAACAGTTATTTTACTGCACAGTTCGCCAATTAATGCGTAAGGAATGTTCTCCGGTTTTTTAAAACGCATGCAACTTTTGCCCATGTCCAACTTTCCCAAGCCGGTTTTAGCATATTCGTCAGTAAACCATTTAAGCAGTTTGGCATCGGCATAAATACCCATGTGATAAAAGTTAATGCTGTTTTTTTGCGAAGCCAGGCCGGCAAAAGGTAATGGGTCTTTAGGGTTACAATGATAGCCCGCCGGGTAAATTGAATGTGGCACACAATAACCCATCATACCATAACCCATCGTTTCTTTAAAACCCTTGGGCAAATTTTTTAAAATTACTTTACGCAGTTTGTTCATGGCTTCCTGTCTTTCAGGCGGCACTTCTGATAAGTACTGGTCAACAGTTGCAGCTTTTGATTGCATGATAATTACTTAAAAATTTAAAATCCTGAAGAATTCCGGCCATGGCCCCATTTCTGTTTTATATTGTTTTGCCATCACCCTGGTTATTTGTGCAATATGTGTAAGATCATGCACTACCCATGTGGCTAATAAATTTCTTAAAGTTACATCTCCCAATACCGGGTGCATTCCTTTTCTGTCTAAATCTGCTTCTGTTAAATTTAATGCTTTAAACCAAATCATATTCTCTTTACGGATGGCAGCAAATTCATCCAATAGTTGTTGCAAAGATTTTCCTTTGCTTTCTTCATACTGTGCAAAGCGGTTCCATTTTACAAAGGTTTTAGTGTTACCAAATTCCAATATCATTTTTGCTCTTACTACCCAATCGGTTTTTTCACCGTGTACCAAATGTCCTATCACATCATATGGCGAAAATGTTTCTGGGCCTTCATTAGGCATTACCCAATCATCCGGTAATCCGGAAAGCAAATCCTGCAAAACAGCCGGTGTTCTGTCAAGTATCTCGTATGATCTTTCTAAACTGTATTGCATGAATTACTGGCGTTTGTAATAAAAGTTTTGTTTTTTTCCTGCTTCGGTACCATCATCTATAAAGGCATGCAAAGAATCTGTTGTTACAAATCTGTAAACAATCCGCTTGGGGAAATCATGCTGCGGATTTTCGAAAACAAACATATTGTTATCCGCCTTTGTCATTTTAAAAGCAACAGGTTGTTTGTTATTCTGGTTTTCTACTGTTGAAGTATAAAAGATTCCGTCTTTTGTGTTGGTTAAAGCCACTCTTTCATTTACGAGGGTATCGTTTCCTTTAATCATGTAACCTTTGTTCTGCAGATAATTATTATCAATCTTTTTCCATTCTTCACAAATTGCCCCACGTTTGGTAATCATTTTCCAGGTGCCCTGCAGTGTATATAATTTTTTAAACGTTTTTTTTTCTGCCTGTAAAAAAGCAGCTAAGCCTGTAATAACAGCTATTACCAGTAATATCTTTTTCATGCTACACTATTTTTTCTTTTTAGATGCTTTAGCTATGCTGTTATACTCCAGTGCCAGTTGTATCCAATACTCCAGTTTCTTTTTTGTGTTCAGGGCTTCTATATCAACAAATACATAGCCTTTCATTATTCTTCCGGTAAAATCCATTGGTGTGCAGCCTTCTTTTTCCATCACAGCTTCCATCAAGTCGGGGTTAAGGCGCACCATCAATCTTTCTTTTTCAACACCAACACACATTTTATCGTTTACCATAAAGCAAAGTCCGCCGAACATTTTTTTCTCTTCGATAATTTTATGAGTTAGAGCAATTATCTCCCTTGTTCTGCCGGCTAATTTTTCGTTGTATGCCATAATAGTTATTTTTCCAGCACAGCTTTTAAATTTGCTAAGCCGGTACTAAAATCATCTCCTATAGCTTTATCCATATTCATAAATAATTTCATTATGTTCAAGGGATAATTCATCTGGCTTTCAAAGCCCCAGCTTACTTTAGTGGTATTATCATTTATTGCTTCGGTAGTCATAACAGCTTTGGCAACGGATTTAAATGGTTTTACAAAACGCAATTCATAATCTACCTTTTTCCCTTCTTCAATACCTTTTATTTCCTGTTCGCCCTGTCCAACTTTTTTATTACCTTCCCATGCACTTACAAAACCAACCGTAGCATCGGTACCACGATATTCCTTTTTCATACTGGGATCCATAGATGCCCATTTGCTGAAGTTGTCCTGGTTCTTTAAATATTTAATATAATTAAACACTTCACCCTTTGGTTTATCAATAATAATTTCTCTTGTAGCTTTCATATCTTTACTTATAAATAATGCCGCTATCAATAAAAAAGCAATGATGCCAAGAATAATATAAAGTACTATCATAAGCTTATTTTTTGTTTTATAATTATTGGTTCGGTACAGAGTGTAAACCAATCCTGTTTCCTTCCGTGTCGATAAATACAGCCATGTACCCATACTCAGGAGATATTTCTGTTTTAGGCACCATTATTTTTCCGCCGGCAGTTTCAACTTTATCCAAAACATTTTGTACATCAGGATTACCATTTAAATAAATAAGCGGCCCGTCGGTAACAGATGGTTTATGAAAGCCTCCGCTATCCACCACAGCTCCTCCAACTCCCGTCATATCTTCCAGCGGAAATAACCGCATTTTAATATTGGGTGTATCCATTGGGATGAGTTGTACATTAAAAATAGTTTCGTAAAATTTTGTTGCTCTTTCTAAATTGGTTGATGGAATTTCGAACCAGCTGATGGCATGTTGCATGTTGTTTTATTTTTAGGGATATAAATTTAATTTTTATTGGGCAATGTACAAACTATCGTTGCTCTGTTTATCTTTTACTGTTGCTTTCCACATATGCATGCCCTGTTGCAGGTTGGTTATTTTTTTAAACCCGTTTTGTGTTAGCAGGTAACTTGCCCTTGGGCTGCGGTGGCTGTGAGAGCAGTACACAATAATTTCTTTGTCTTTATAAACATCCAGTTCTTTCATTCTTTTTTCCAGTTGCTGTACAGAAATATTGATGGCGTTTTTTAACCGGCCAAATTTATCGGGTGCTGTACCATTAAATTCTTCAGCTGTCCGCACATCCAATAATAAAACATTACTGCTGCCTGCTTTTAAAATATGAGCATGTAAATCCTGTGGCATTATATTACCATGTACAATGGATGATTTTTTTACTATTTCCATCATGCAATGTTTACAGGTTCCGCCGGGGCTGGTGGTCAATATTGTATCGCAACTGCTGCCGCAGGGCAGGCAAACAAATTGTTCTGCAGGTTGGCCTGTATTGTTTGCCGGCTTAGGTTGCCCTGTTGATGATACACAGTTTTGAAAAAGGATTATCGTAATTGATACAATAATTCCGGATAATATTTTTTTCATCTGATTAATTGATATCCTTTCCTTCTTTAAGTTTTGCTATTTGGCCTTCCAGTATTTTTTTTGCAGCATCATTGGGCGCTTGTGCCATTGCCTTTTCTGCAAACTTAATGGCATTTTTAAAATCGCCTTTGGCTGAATAGCCACTCATTAATCCATTATTTACACCAAACATATCACCGTATCTTTTCTGGCTGGCTTTAAAAACCTCTACTGCTTTATCTGCTCTTTTTTGTGTAATTAATTGCCTGCCATAAGCAGTGTACTGGTTGGCTGTAGCAATTAATAGAGCTTCATTCATGGCAGAGTCTGCCAGGGATGTTCTGTTTAATTTATCATAAGCCGTTGCAAGATTTCTGAGGGTAGTAAAACTTTTTTGTCCCTGAAAACCATTGATGGCCCGTATGCTCCAGGCAAGTGCTTCTTCGAGATTAATGTTTTTATTCAGGCAATAATTTGCTGCCTGCAACATATTGGTACTATTAAACCCTTTCTGGCTGGTTATCTGCTCTCTTAATCTTGCCAATACAATATTATCAACATCTACCTCTACTTTAAATGGCACCGATAATTTTTCCCACTGCATGGCAATTACACAATATTTTTCTTTATGCTCAATAAATTCATACTTCAGATATTCCACACTCTTGTCTAATGCAACAGGTTTTACATTTACCCTTAATGCATCATATTTTTCTTCGTAATAAAAACTGCCCCAGGCTTCTGTTTGGGTATTAAATATAAGCATTACATTATCGGCTGCCATGGCCATGTGCAAACCATAACTGCCCGCTTTAAGTGGCTGGCCTTCTATAGTAACATCATGCTCAAATGTAATTACGGTGTTTTCGTTGGCACCTGCCCGCCAGGGTGCTGTGTTTTTATTGGTTATAAAACTATTTGTGGTAAAGCCATTAGGAACCAGATTACCATCGCCATAAATTTTTCCTTCCCGTTTGTTTACATCGGGCCGGCTGTATTTAATGGTTATAGATGTTATACCCACTTCTTCCGAAATAGTGGCCCGTGGGTTGCCTCCACTTGGCGGCACATCCATTTGTGCATGTACATTTTGCAGTACAGTACACAATACTGCTCCTAATAGTAACTTTCTCATATTAAATTGATTTGGTTGTTTAAAACTTAAAAAGAAATTAATTTATATAATCATTCTTATTTTTTTCTCCTGTATTCCAAATCATACTCAGTACTCCAGCTTACACCATTGTCTTTACTGATCTCTCCATGTTGCCGCAGTTTATCGGCACCTAAATTAGTAAAGGTCATTTTCCGTATGGCCATCGTGTCTTTACTGAATTTAAACGGTGTGCTTGAATAAATGATCTGATTTTTTTCAAATTTACCCTGAAGGTATTCATTGGTACCGCCAGCATTATCTACCCATGTTTGCTGCCATTGTTTAGTAGCGGCATTATAAGTATTAAAACTTTTGCCTGCATAGCGTAATCCCTGTTGCCGGCTTGCGCTTGTCCATTCTTCAAAAATAATACAGCTGTCAAGTATCAAACTGATCTTACTGTCTCCGGCTTTTTTGCCATTTACACCAAAGGCTTCCCATTCGCCAATCCAAAAATCAAATTGCCTGTAAACAGGATTACTACAGGGTAGTTTGCCTTTTTGTGCAGCAACAACACCAATAACGGTACTCAAAGCAATGAGTGTGATAATTTTTTTCATAATTACTTTTTGTAGTTGACAGTAATTACATAACAACCGCTTCTTTATTTATCATTATAAAATACCATCTGTCATTATACCTATTTTGTTACAGCATTCAGCATTTTTTCATACACGTCATCATTAGCTTCCCAAAGCTCTACCCGGTTACCTTCTGCATCCAGTATATGAATAAACTTACCGTATTCATAAATTTCCATCTGGTCAACAATAGTTACACCTTCTTCTTTTAATTGTTTTACCAATGCTTCCAAATCATCTACCCGGTAATTTATCATGTATTGCTGCGATGCATCGCCAAAATAATCGGTGTCCTTTTCAAAAGGGCTCCATGCTGAGTAACCTTTCTTTTCCTTATCATTACTATGCCGCCATTCAAAACTGCTGCCGTATCTATCCATTACAATTCCCAAATGCCTGGCGTACCATTCTTTTTGTACATCCGGGTCTTTACATTTAAAAAATACTCCTCCGATGGCTGTTACTCTTTTCATTGTGTAATTCGTTTTATTTTACGGTTGTACAAATTACAACTTTCATTGTGTTGCGTTTAATTTAATTTGATGAACGGGTATTGGTATAATTCCAGTAGCAGGTAAAAACCGGCTTCGCCGGGGCTATGCCGATTCAATATTTATAATTTTCCATAAATATTTATTTTACCTGCATTCGCATTTTATTAACAAATGGCTTATGTAATTTTTTTAACCGGCACATCTTAGTTTCAAATTCAACTGTTATGTTTTTAACTGCATTAAAAAAAGATGCCCGCTATTTTCAAATACTGTTTCAAACAATTTTTTTAGGCTACGGTATTATTTATTTAGGCTGGAAAGCTGAGTGGTGGCTGTATACAACTTACTTTACCTGCAGCATTATAACACAACTGGGTTTTGAATTTTTATTGGGTAAAAAAGAAATCGCTTATTGGAAACGTACCCGGTTTTCTCTTCCGTCAGTTTTAATTTCTTCATTTGGGTTAAGTCTTTTACTTAAAACAAATCACCTAGAAGTAGCTGCACTGGCAGCTTTTATTTCCATTGCATCAAAGTTTCTAATAAAAATAAAAGGTAAACATATTTTCAATCCTTCGGCACTGGGTATTGTTGCAGCTATATTCCTTACCGATAAAGCCTGGTTTAGCCCGGGGCAGTGGGGTAGCAGTACAGTTATTTTATTCGGCGTTTGCTGCCTGGGTATTATAATAGTTACTAAAGTTCAAAAGTTAGATACCAGCCTTGCCTTTTTAGGAACATTTGCCGCACTGCTGTTTATAAGACAAATAATTTATTTAGGCTGGCCGCTTGATTTCTTTGTACAATCCATCAGTACCGGCAGTTTATTATTGTTTTCTTTTTTTATGATCACCGATCCTAAAACCACCCCCAACCATACCGCTGCAAGAATTATATGGAGCATGCTTGTGGCCGCTGTTGCTTTTTATTTAACCACTTTTAAATTTATTAATGGTGCTCCTGTATGGGTATTGGTTTGTATGCAGCCGATAGTACCGGTGCTTGACTATTTCTTTAAAGCAAAAAAGTTTGAGTGGAAACCCTCTTCATCTCTTAATAAAAAAGAACAAACATTTTTAAATACTGTGTATAATAATGTATCTATTTAATAATAAAACAAAACGAGTATGAAAAAGAAACTATTAATTATCGGGGCTGTTATTGCTGTATCACCGGTTCTTTATTCCTTTTGCGGTTTTTATGTAAGCAAGGCTGATGGTACTTTGAAAAACAAAACCAGCCAGGTTATTTTGGTACGTGACGGTAATAAAAATGTAATTACTATGTACAACGATTTTAAAGGCGATACCAAAGATTTTGCCATGGTGGTACCTGTGCCTGTAGTATTGAGAAAAGATGATATTAAAGTGGTGGATCAATCAATTTTTCAGCGGCTGAATGATTACAGCGCACCAAGATTGGTTGAGTACTGGGATCAAAATCCATGTTATGGTTATGAAAAGGAGGATATGATACAGAGAAAATCGGTATCTGCAAGTATGGCCGAAGTAACTGTTGCTGGAGCCTTGCGGGGAAAAGTGGCTGGTGTAAAAATAGAAGCCAAATATTTAATTGGCGAATACGATATTTTAATTTTAAGTGCAAAAGAAAGTGGTGGGTTAAAAGACTGGTTAAATGAAAACGGTTATAAAATTCCTGAAGGTGCCGAAGAGGTTTTGGATCCGTATATAAAAAGCAACCTCAAATTCTTTGTGGTTAAAGTAAATGAAAAAGAAAAAAAGAAGCTGAATAATAATTTTCTACGCCCCATTCAAATCAGTTTTAATTCTCCAAAATTTATGTTGCCTATTCGTTTGGGTATGGCCAATGCCGATGGCGACCAGGACCTTATTGTTTACGCTTTTACCCGTAAAGGGAGAATTGAATGTACCAATTACCGTAATGTAAATATTGTTACAGGTAATAATGTACCCTTGTTTGTACAAAAAAACTTTGGGGCATTTTATGGCAATCTGTTTACACATCAATGGGATAAGGAAGATAAGAGTGCAGCATTTTTAGAATATGCCTGGAATGTAACTCCTGTAAACCAGATGAAGTGTGATCCATGTGTAGGCAATCCCCCAACTGAATACGACCTGGTGCAGTGCGGTGTATGGTGGCTGGGTAATAAAGACTGGAGTGATTACAGCGATGTAGATAATGAAGAGCCCGACAACGGCAGTAAAAATGTACACTTTACAAGATTGCATTTCCGGTATAACAGAAAATCCTTTGCACAGGACCTGATGTTCCAGGTAACGCCCAATACAGAAAACTACCAGGCAAGATATGTAATTACACATCCCGCCACAGGAGACTTTACCTGCGATGCCGGAAAAAAATATTTACAGGATTTAAAAACAAGAAGAAAGAAAGAACTGCGTGAGCTTACTGCTTTAACCGGTACCAATATTAATAACTGGCAGGATGAAGCAACTGCAAAAGATGATGAAGAAACCGTAGTTGAAGCACAATATGCTACACTGCTGCCACAGATAAAAAACGAAACAGAAAAGCGTGGATCCACGGGGTTAATTTTATTTAGTGCTTTACTACTGGGTAGTGCAGGGTTTTTAAAATGGAAAGGATTTGTATAAATAATATTTCATGGTTTGGCTATACAGGTTTTAGTTTGTCCCCCGCTTTTTAGCGGGGGTTTTTATTGCCACAGAAATAAAATATAAAAAAGTACAGCTGCTACGCAGCAAACATTGCCACTGAAACACTGAGGCACTGAAAAATACAAGTACTTACATTCAGTGTTTCTGTGCCTCAGTGGCAACCACCTTAAGCGAAGCTTAATAAATTTAGGTAAGCAAATAAAAAAGCCCCGCCTAAAAAGGCAGGGGCTCTTGCTATTCGTATTCACCATTTATTACTATTGTCCGGGAGGCCTGTTACCTCCTTGTTGTCTTGTAGAAGGTTCAATAACATCTTTCCAGGTTTTCATTTGTTCTTCTGTAAAAACTGCTTTTAATTTAGCATCTCTTTCTTCAGCCACTTTTTGTCTTGCAGCTCTCATTGCATCCCTGTCTCCTCCGGCCGTTCTTACTTCATCCATTTTTTTATCGCTATCCCTGAATGATTGTATAAAAATACTGTCCACCAATACCATTTTAGCAGCATCCAGTTTAAAGGCACTGTCAATTTTTTCATGTATCGTCTTCAACCTTTCTTCCGGTGTTCTGCGTTGAAAATTTCCACCGCCCTGTGCATTTACTGTAGTTATGCTAAATATTACTGCAATGGCTACCGTTACAAATTGTTTTTTCATTGTGTTGTTCTTTTTTATGTGTAATTAAAAGGGATTTATTTTTTTTCTGTGGGTGGTTTTTTCTTACTCCACATTTTATAAAACAGTGAGTCGAATTTTGGAAGCTGCTCTGCAGTACAAAGTTTTCTTACTGATACAAAATAGCCCAGCATATTTTCCTCTACCTGCTTTTGGTTGCTGCCCGCTTTTATTGACGCTGCAACAATAGCGCTATCAGAAAACCCCTTATTGCCCAATTCTTTAAATTGTTCTTCTTTTGCAGATTTCATTGCATCCATATCAGCCTTCATCCGCTCCCTGTTCTGTTTGCTTAATGTATCATACTGCAGTAGCTGCTGATCCGTAAATCCAACATCTGTTTTCAAAAACTCCTTCATCATTGCACTTTTATCGTTGCCACGGTTGGGCTTTTTACTATTATCTTTTTTATCTAAAAAAAAGAACAGCATGGCTATATTGGTAATTAACAATATGCCAATTATTAAAAGATAAAGTTTGCTTTTTGTTTGTGTACTCATTATGGTTCTATATTTTCAATATCACTTAATACAGCAACAGAAGTATTATACTCATCTGCCGATACATATTGTTCGTCTGCCGCTGTTGTGGTTTGGCCTGAATAATTTGAGCTAACTACCATTGCATTAATGGTAATTACCAGGCAAAGCCCTGCCAAGGCAATAGCTGGCCTCGAAATAAATTTTAAAACATTATCCCAGCTGTTTTCAGGCTCTTTCTGCATTCTTGCATTTAATCTTGTAAAAAGATATGGCTTAGGTGTTGCTCTTTCGGCACCATCCAGGCTGCTTAATGCTTCGTCAATTAATTTGTTAATATGTTCGTTCTTGTTCATAATATTTAAGCAACGTTTTTTTCGTAATAATCTTTTAAAATCTGCCTTAAATTTCCTTTTGCTCTTGCAATTAATGATTCAACTGCTGTTACCGAAAGCTCCATTACCGTCGCAATGTCCTGGTGCCGTTGTGCTTCCAGCCGGTGCAGCGTAAAAGCAATACGCTGTTTATCGGGCAACTGCTGCAATGCTTTAAATAATTCTGCAGCTCTTTCTTTATTTTCCATCAACACACCGGGATGATTGAATTCTTCAGGATGTATCTCTTCATCACTGTTATTACCAAATAAACTCTGCATAAACCCAAACCGCTTTTTACGTTTCTTCTTTTTTAAATGATCCAGCGATTTGGTTATTACAATACGGTATAACCAGGTGGAAAATTTTGACTCGCCTTTAAAAGAACTTACCGACTGATATACCTGTATAAAAACATCCTGTGTAATATCATCTGCATCATCTGCGTTTTGAACAATTCCCAGAGCTGTATTATAAACCATATTCTGCCATTCATCCACCAGCTTTTTAAAAGCCTGGCCATCTCCCTGCTGCAACTGCACAATTAGTTCCTGTTGATTCAAAACAATTCAAATTATATCCTGTCTAAATTACTTAAAAGTTCGGATTACCACCACCGCCGGGAAATCCGCCACCCATTCCTCCCCTGTTAAATCCTCCACCGTTATTCTGCCTTGTTGCAGCGGTACCAAAATTTTTCAGTTTGTAAGTAAAGGTTAGCATAAAGTATTGCTGCAATACCTGGCTTTGTGCATCCTCAATATACGATCCTGTTATCGTTCTTACAAGGCTTTGATTCTGTTTCAGTAAATCAAATACAGATAATTTTAATTCCCCAGCCTGGTTTTTCAATATCTTTTTCCCTATTGCTGCATTCCACAACCAAAAGCTTTGGTTAAAGCCATCCGATAATCCGCTGTATTTATTTCCTGATACATCATTTTGTAAAAACCAGCCTTTTTTATTTAATAAATTCAGCTGTGCCCCTGCACTTTGATTTACATATTTTGTAGCTGTACTATTTGTTGTGTTTGTAGATGAGTTATTAAAATTAGCACTGTACGACACATTAAAATCAACATACTCACTTACATTACTGGCCAGTACCACACCGGTATTATACGCATAACTATTTGTAACCGTATTTATGTTTCTAATCAGCCCGGGTAATTTTGAATAACTGAACCCGGCATTAAGGTTTAATGTTGTTTTAATAAATTGTAAAGGCATGCTGTAAGTAAAAAAGGTACGTAAGCTTTTATAACCATCCAGGTTTATAGGTTTGGTTAACTGCGAGCCTTTTTTCAAAATTATATTTTGCTGTATGGAAGAATCTGCAGCTGCAACATAAGTTGCTGTTGAAATATAATCGCTTGCTGTTTGCAAAAATAAATTGGCGAAAAAGCTTTTGCCTGTTTTAGTATTGGTGTAAGAGTAACGGCCCGATAAAAAGTTAGTATAAGATTGTTTTAGATCGGGGTTGCCGCTGCTAACCCTTAAAGGATTGCTGAGGTTTACCACATCCTGCAACTGGCTTATAGAAGGGAAGTTTGTTGAGGCCCTGTAAAAAACACGGATATTTGTGTACATCCCTATTTTTTTACGGTACATCAGGTTAGGTAAAATATTAGAAAACGATTGGTTAACATTTGTTGTAGTTGGGTAAACACGCTGGCTTTCGAGTTTTGAATTTTGAAAGTTTACACCAAAAGAAAGTTGTTCGTCCCTGCTTTGCCCCAGCCTGTAATTAATACCTGCATTATTAGTGGTAATGGTATTATCAAAGCGGTTAGATAAGGTTTCGTCAAACACGGTGTACTTCTGACCATCGTAAGTAAAGGTTTGCTGGTCGGCCTTATTTTTTTGAACCGATGGAGTATAATCAAACTGCAACTGCCCTTTTTTACCAATAGGTTCGGTATATGCTATGTTACCACCAATAGTTATTCCGCTGGTGCTGTTATCGCTAAACCTGTTTTGTAAAGAATCGGTTGCAATACCATTATTATAAAATTTATATTGGGCATCGGTAATAGTTTCCCCGTCATTTTTATTCCAGCCGGTATTAAACCCAAATGAAATAGTACGACCCCTTTTTGCAAAAGAGTGGCGGAACATAATATTATTCCGGATATTATATCCATTTCTGTCGGATGTGCTGTTGCTAAGCGATGTGCTTATAGAATCATTTAGCCCGTAATAGTTTTGTGATGTAGCGTTTGATACCGATTTATTGTTTTGAAAACTGATACTGGGAATAATGAACAAAGAGTTTGAAGAATCAATTTTATATTCTAAGCGCAGGTTAACCCGGTGATTATTATTATCGCTTACTGAATTGCTTTTTTGCTGGCTGAATAAATTCTTAGGATTATAGAAAGTTTCTGTGTTGGTCAAGCTCTCGTTATTATTAGTACTGTTGTTATAAAAATAACTGCCCGACAGCGTTAATTTTTTATTATACACATTACTAAAGTTTAAACCTGCTGCATTTGTTTTACTTATGCCGCTTGCCTGGCCTACATTAAAATTATCTGCTCCGCCGCCACCACCACCGGGGCGTCCTCCACCACCGCCACGGTTACCACCACCACCGCCGCCGCTACTGGTTACGCCCAGCAAATCCTGCGATGAAAAATTTTGAAGGTTGATATTATTAAAATTGCCTACTAAAGAAAGGCGTCTTTCTCCTTTAAAAAAACTAACATTACCACCGGCAGTGTACCGGCCATCTGTTCCGGCTCCGGCATATATTCTTCCAAACTGGCCATTACGTATGCCATTTTTAGTTACAATGTTTACTGTTTTTACAGAGTTGCCGTCATCAAAACCTGTAAGCTGCGCCTGGTCACTTAATCTGTCAAACACCTGAATTTTATCAATTACATCAGCAGGTAAATTCCTTAATGCCGCTGTGGCATCATCACCAAAAAAATCCTTTCCATCTACAGTAACTTTTCTAACCTGGTCACCCATTGCGGTTACATTACCACTTCTGTCAACAGTAACACCGGGTAGTTTTTTAATAATATCTTCTGCAGTAGCATCGGGATTTACCTTAAACTGGCTGGCACTATATTCAGTGGTATCGCCCTTTTGTTTAACCGGCTGCGCTTTACTTACCACTGTAACTCCGGTTAAGTCTGTAGCAGTTTTGGAAATTGCAAAAGGAATAGCCTCTTTATTGCTGGCCTGTAAATTTATTTTCTGTTCAATTTTTTCGTAGCCGCTATAACTTATTCTAACAGTATATACACTGGCTTGCAGGTTATTAAATGCAAAGTTTCCTTTGCTGTCGGTAACCTTTAGGTTTAGCTGGCTGCTGTCCCGCTGCGAAACAAGTTGTATAGTTGCACCGGCTATAGCGCTTTTGTCGGCTTTGTCGGTTAATTTACCTTTAAGCGTAAGATTTTGACCATAAGTTGTGGCTGATATAAGGCCCAAGGTCATTAAAATCAACAATTTCTGTATTCTGTATTTTAACTGCATATTACTTTAGAC
>JAYVJU010000212.1:0-2484 GCA_043769035.1 Ferruginibacter sp. | reverse complement strand
TCGTAATCGAATTTTTGTAATTGTGCATTCTTGGTTATGTCAATCAGCACAGGCCCTGGACGGCCACTGCCAGCTATGTAAAATGCTTTTGCCAGCACCGCAGGAATTTCTGTTGCATCCGTTACCTGGTAATTCCATTTGGTAACGGGTGTTGTAATATTGATAACATCTGTTTCTTGGAAAGCATCCGTACCCAGCAAATGTGCAAACACTTGTCCTGTGATACAAACCACCGGAGTTGAATCAATCATTGCATCTGCCAAACCAGTAACAAGATTTGTGGCACCAGGGCCGCTTGTGGCAAACACCACACCCGTTTTGCCGCTTGCCCTCGCAAAGCCTTGTGCAGCATGGATAGCACCCTGTTCGTGCCGGACAAGGATGTGTTTTAACCTGTCGTTGTAATCATACAACGCATCATAGATGGGCATGATGGCACCACCAGGATAACCGAAAACTGTGGCAACATTTTCATGGAGCAACGCATCTAATACAGCTACGGAGCCGCTAACATTTGTTACCGTGTTTACTGCAATTTTCTTTTCTTTTAACTCAAGTGTTTCCATAACAATAATTTTTAAGCTTCATCCGTTACACATCCCTGGCTTGCATCCTTTACACACATCGCATATTTATACAACACACCTTTTGTTTCTTTTAATGCCGGTTGCTTCCAGCTGGTTTTTCGTTTTGCAATTTCTTCTTCACTTACTTTTAATGTCATTTTCTTTGTTGCCACATCAATTTCAATTACATCATCATCATTTACAAAGGCAATCAAGCCGCCTTCAAAAGCTTCTGGTGTAATATGGCCAACAACAAACCCATGTGAACCACCGCTAAACCTGCCATCTGTAATCAAGGCAACATCTTTGGCCAAACCTGCACCGGTAATAGCACTTGTGGGTTTCAACATTTCCGGCATGCCTGGCGCACCCTTCGGGCCTTCGTTTCTAATCACCACCACATCGCCTTTTTTTACACGGCCACTTGCAATGCCTGCTACCAAATCTTTTTCTCCATTGAACACCCTTGCAGGGCCTTCAAAACGTTCGCCTTCTTTGCCGCTTATTTTTGCAACGCTTCCTTTTTCTGCAAGGTTGCCATACAATATTTGTAAGTGGCCGGTTGCTTTCAAAGGTGTTTCAAGCGGAAGAATAATTTTCTGTTTATCAAAATCCAAATCCGGTATAGAGGCTAAATTTTCTGCCAACGTTTTTCCTGTCACCGTCAAACAATCTCCATGCAACAATCCTTTGCTTAATAAATATTTCATCACTGCAGGTACGCCACCGTGTACATGTAATTCCTGCATTAAATATTTTCCGCTTGGCTTGAAATCCGCCAGCACAGGCGTTTTATCGCTGATTCGCTGAAAATCATCTTGTGTTAAATCCACATCCACACTCTTTGCCATCGCAATTAAATGCAGTACGGCATTGGTGCTTCCACCAAAAATCATCACCGTAACAATGGCATTTTCAAATGCCTTTTTCGTCATAATATCTTTAGGGCAAATATTTTTTTCCAGCAACAATTTTATTGCCTTGCCTGAATCCATACATTCTTTTTGTTTTGCTTCGCTCAATGCAGGATTGCTGGAAGAGTATGGCAAACTCATACCCAATGCTTCAATAGCACTGGCCATGGTATTGGCAGTATACATACCACCACAAGCGCCTGCGCCGGGGCAACTATGTTTCACCACTTGTTTAAAATCTTCCGGCGTAATAGTGCCTGCCAATTTTTTACCCAATGCTTCAAATGCCGAAATAATATTGAGGTCTTCGCCTTTGTAATGGCCGGGGTCAATCGTACCGCCATACACCATTATCGAAGGACGGTTCAATCTCCCCATCGCCATGATGGAGCCGGGCATATTTTTATCGCAGCCGGGCAATGCAATCAATCCATCATAATAAAATCCGCCGCACACCGCTTCAATACTATCGGCAATTAAATCACGGCTCACCAAACTGTAGCGCATGCCATCGGTTCCGTTGCTGATACCATCGCTGATGCCGATTGTATTAAAAATTAGGCCCACCAAATCATTGTCCCACACACCTTGCTTTACAACTTTGGCCAAATCATTCAGGTGCATGTTGCAGGTGTTGCCATCATAGCCCATGCTGCAAATGCCCACCTGTGCTTTCTTTAAATCATCTTCTGTCAAGCCAATGCCGTACAGCATCGCTTGTGCTGCAGGTTGTGTTTCGTCTTGCGTTAATACTTTTGAATATTTATTAAGTTCCGTCATTTTAATTTTTTTGTACCCGGCTTTTAATCTTTGTTCAACTTCGATGGCGTCGCACTCTTGCACTTTTTTAGCGCTATTGAGCTTTGTCCACTTTATCTTCAACGGGTTTTACCCGATGTTATTGATATTAAGCCCTTTCAGGGCTGGAAGTGGCTATGCAACTACTTCCTGTTGATTTACATTTTTATGCGTTGATGGTTTGGTGAAATTTTCTACTACTAAAT
>JAYVJU010000211.1:0-20950 GCA_043769035.1 Ferruginibacter sp. | reverse complement strand
TCTGAAATTATTTTATTGTTAGAGAAATTGCCGACTATATATGTCAGTGTTTTAGCCAATATTTCAGAATCAGGCTTTTTCTGAATTCGTTTCATTTAAAATTTATATTCGTCTCCTAAATGTGTTACTTCTTTTAACAATTTTTTCTTTTTTTGAGAATCTTTTTCGTTTGCCATTTGCTCTTTCAAAGAAACATATCTTTTATAGGCATCCTGACCGAACTTGTTGTAATAGTCAACATTAAAATCATTTTTTAGCATATCATTGGGGTCATCGCCTATTGGAGATTTTCCTGGCCTAACAGCTACTTTACCATTTTCGTCAAAATAAAGAATAAACCTTTCTTCTGGCTCAAATGATGCAGCGATGAAAGGTGAATGGGTAGCCACAATAATTTGTGCATTTGAAGCAACCTTTTGATAATTTTCAATCAAATCTATCTGCATATCTGGAAACAAAGAACGTTCTGGCTCATCAATTAAAATAATTGCGTCGTTGGTATCTAATTCGTACAATGGAAACATTGATAATAATAATCCTTTAGTTCCTGTGCTTAAATTTTCAATTGGTATAATTTCCTTATTAACTATTGATTTGATTGGGATAGAATACTCTGTATTTATTAAATCAACTTCCAGGTTAAGTTTCTTTAGTATAGGATTAAAATAGCCTGCAAATTTTTCGAGGGGATTTAAATTTTTCTTGGTCCATTTATCAAATTCAATATCCCGTTTTTCCCTGTCACCTATAATACCTTTATTAAGTAGCTCGGATGCAAATTGAGTAAATCGTTTTCTATATTCGATAATTTCATACAAAAAAGTAGCCCATGCCTCTTTAGCTTCATTCTCATTAAACTGATATATATAATTTTTACTTTTAAGGTATTGTACTCTATCCTTTGTTCTATCATCATTAGAAATATATGCCGGATTTTGATTTAATATGCCTATAGCTTCTTTCGATATTATATCAGAACTTAAATAAACTAATTTTATACCACTATCAACAAGTTTAGTTAATGTACCACCCCCGCCGCCATTTAAGTGAATGAATTCATGAGCGCCGATTGTTATCCCAGTATCAGAAATTTTAAACCCTCATTACCCACTTCAAAATTTAAATGCCCCTTTAACTCAAAGCCAGTTAAGTTACTTCGTTTGAATAAATGGGTGCCATTAATTAGCTCTTGAGATTCTATTTCTAAAATAGCTTTTTTTATAATCTCTAAAGTACTAGTCTTTCCAGTTGCGCTTTGGCCTATAATACAAATTTTATCTAGCGGCTTTCCTGCCTTTTTATGACCTTCGGGATAAGTAAAATCGAATGAAATGTCTTGAAGATGAAAATATGAGTCAATATGTATTTTTAATAATTTCATTTATAATGATATTATTTGCATTTATTAATTTGAATTAAAAATATAACTTTTTTCAGTATTTAGAGTACTTCTAATAGAAATGTCAAGCAATTAATAACTTATTCTATTTCTCTATTCTTTACAATTCCAAACTCACTTTTCACGACTCCCCTCATACAACTCATACTCCAGCAACCTGCAATCAATCTTACTTGTAAAAAATTCTATGCGGCGTTTGGGTTTTAAGCCAATCTTTTTTGCCAGTTCTAAATTACCTGTAAAAATATAACCGGTATAACCTTTGCAATTCTTTTTAAGAAAGTCGCCCATGCGTTTGTAAGTAGCTTCCAGTTCAATCTCCACCCCCAGCCTGTCACCATACTCCGGGTTAAAAAATACAATACCCTTGTTTTCACTGGGCAGTATAGTTTTTTCAAAATCGCAGACTGCAAATTCAATCAGTTCTTCCACACCGGCAATACCTGCATTTATTTTTGAAACATTCACCGCATCTTCGCTGATATCAGTGGCAATAATTTTTAAATCCGGCACGTCAATAACCTCTTGTTCTAATTTTTTAAATTCATCCAGGTACATTTGTTCATCGTATCCTACTACATGCATAAAAGAATAATTATGCCTTAATAAACCGGGCTTTCTGTTGGTAGCCAGCAATGCCGCTTCAATGGCAACAGTGCCGCTGCCGCACATGGGGTTTACCACTGCCGTTTTCCTGTTCCAGTTAGTAGCCAGTAAAGTTGCTGCTGCAAGACTTTCCAGCATAGGCGCTTTGCCCGGAATTTTTCTGTACCCGTGTTTGGATAAAGTTTCTCCCGAAGTATCGATAAATAATTCTGCAATATCCTCTTTCCAGTATAAATGAATAACGGTTTGGTTTAATTCCGGTCCGCTGTTGGGGCGCTGGCCGGTTTTGTTTCTGAACCTGTCCACAATAGCATCCTTTACTTTTACATTGGCAAATAAATTATTGGTGATGGTTTCATTATCTACATTGCTCGTAATACTAAAATATCCTTCGGCCGGAATAATATTTTCCCATTCAAAATCCAGCAAGGTTTTGTACAACGCATCGGCATTAAAAGCGGTGAATTCTTTTACAGAAAATAAAACCTGGCTGGCACAACGCAGGTTCAGATTCAGCCTGATGCAATCCTGCAAATTACCCTGCAACTCCACACCGGTTTTAAAAATGCGTACGGGTTTAAAACCAAGTGCTGCCACTTCTTTTTCTAAATAAGGCGAAAGCCTGTTACTACAGGTAACAATAATGCGGCTGGTGGTTTCAAAAATTTGCATGTTGCAAACTTAACACTTAATGCCCTTTCCTTGTTAAATGTTAAGTTTGGCAATTACACTTTTATCAGACAGCTTTGGACTATTTGTCTTTTACTTTTTTGCTTCTCCAAAAAAGTAACAAAAAAAGAGCCCCGAAATAGATTACATCCCGATTTCGGGTTAGTACCCTGATATACCTTTTGTACTACTGTAAATTGTGCATCAGTTCCCTGAATAATACCCGGCTAATTGAACCTCACTTTATTGATTTAGCACCATAAGGATTTATCAAAAAAAGTAACAATCTAAGTTCCCCTTTAGGGGACAGGGGCATATCTTTGCTTCATGCCAACAATCAGTAACCGCGGCTTACAAATGCCTGCATCTCCCATTCGTAAACTGGTGCCTTATGCCGAAGCGGCAAAAAAGAAAGGTACCAAAGTGTATCATTTAAATATTGGCCAGCCCGATATTGAAACACCAAAACAATGTTTGGATGCAGTGCGTAATTCTGATTTTAAAGTTTTGGAATACAGCCATAGTGCAGGCAATGAAAGCTATCGTAAAAAACTAACGCAGTATTATAAAAAAGTGGGCATTAATATAACGCCGGAGCAAATTATTATAACAACAGGAGGAAGTGAAGCCATCATCTTTGGTTTTATGGCTTGCATGGATGCAGGAGATGAAGTAATTATTCCTGAACCATTTTATGCCAACTACAATGGTTTTGCAGTAGAAGCCGGTGTAATTGTAAAGCCCATCACTTCTTCTATTGAAAATGGTTTTGCATTACCACCCATTGAAGATTTTGAAAAAGTAATTACGCCCAAAACAAAAGCCATTGTTATCTGCAATCCCAATAATCCCACGGGTTATTTATACAGTGCTGCAGAAATGGAAATACTCAGGCAGCTCATCATCAAACACAATTTATATTTATTTGCCGATGAGGCTTACCGTGAATTTTGTTATCCGCCAGAGGGCGGACAAGTTCCGGCAATGCATGTAAGCGCCATGCATTTAAATGGTGTTGATGATAATGTGGTGCTGATGGACACCATTAGTAAACGATACAGCGCCTGCGGCGGACGCATCGGTGCTTTTATTACAAAAAATAAAACCCTGCTCGGCGCCACCATGAAGTTTGCCCAGGCAAGATTAAGCCCGCCCTCCTTTGCACAAATTTTAGGCGAAGCTGCCATTGATTTACCCGATAACTATTTTGATACCACCAAGGCGGAATATAAATTACGCCGTGATACCATTGTAAGCCGTCTTAACAATATACCCGGCGTGTTTTGCCCTAACCCCGGCGGTGCTTTTTATGCCATGGCTAAATTGCCCATTGATGACAGTGATAATTTCTGCCAATGGTTACTGGAATCATTCAGTTACAATAACCAAACTGTAATGCTTGCACCTGCAACGGGTTTTTATGGCACACCCGGTTTAGGCAAACAGGAAGTGCGTTTGGCTTATGTGTTAAATACTAAAGACATTAATGCGGCAATGGATTGTTTGGAAAAGGCGCTGGAGGAGTATCCGGGGAGGTTAAATAAAAAGTAAAAAGGGTTTTATTTAGCTCTGCCTTTTTGATTTTTTACCGGCAGTTGAACTTTAATGAACATCGTTGTGTCACTCTCTTGTACTGATATATCTTTATTCAGCTTTTTAAAAGAGAAGTTTGTTCTGCTTTTGACTTATTGTGACATAAATCATAAACCAAACAAGGCTATTTATTACAATGCTTTTACCATCTAATCTATCAATACAAAGCCAAGAATTTTTAAAAAGAAATTCTTTTGAGCTGGCCGAATCTAATGATAACGGAATGTGGAAATACTATTTATGGTCAAATCCTGAGATGCAATTTTCACTTACCTATGATAGGGGTTACTATGATTGCAGTATATTAACAATCAAGATGCCATTTGAAAGAATGGATATTATCAGGCTCTTGAGATTTTTGAAAAATGATAAAATATTTTACAGAGAAGAACTGATAAAGGCTAACTTAATGTATACTTTAACTGTAAACGAATATGTAGAACTATTCTACAAAAACTATAATTTAATTAATTTCTTTTTGAAAGAATTTAACCTGGAAAAATACGATAGCTATAATAAGTTTGAATTTAGCTATGACGGATTAACCAATTAAGTCACGCAAGTATCTACTCCGCCTGCGTTCATGTCCTCACGAATGCAATAAAAGCCGCTAATCACTCAACCGCTTCTTTACTCATAAATATCTTTTCTATGCCCCAGGTCAATCACAGCAATGGTAAGAATTTCATCAAAAATATCGTAGATAATACGGTAGTCAGCTACACGTATTCTAAACCCATCACGTCCTTTTAATTGTTTGTAACCATTGGGGCGTGGGTTAGCAGCCAGTTTAAGAATAGCCGTTTTAATTTTAGAGTAGTAAGGTTCGTTAATTTTTTCTAACGATTTAAGTACAGCTTTTTCAATGCGAATTTGGTACATTACTTTTTTCTTTTGGCTTCAATTCGTTTAAAAGCAGTATCGGCATCAACAAAACTTTGCTTTCTTTTTTTTGCAGCATCATAGCGTTTAATATCTTCTAAATCTTCCAGTTCTTCCATAATGGTTTTAAACTGATTAGCAGGTAAAATTACCAACTGCTTGCCAGCTGTATCTTTTATGTATTGTGGGTTTATAGTAATCATGTTAAAAAATTTGTACGAAATTACAAAAATTTTACCATGTCACCCGCAGCCACTTTCCGCAGGCGTAGCTAATCCCACCCGCTGTTCTTCGCCGCTTCCATAACTCCCCGCTTATTTAAAAACCAGGCAGCCGGCAAAAGAGTCCTCAATTAATTTAGCTATGGTACCTGTTAAAGATGAGCTTAAAAATTTCTTATTGGGTTTAACATAAAATGGCTGCTTATTTTCGCCCTTGTTGGTCACCCAACTTCGCCGTCGCAAAAGCCTATTCTTTTTTGACTTTTTACTTACTACTTATAACTTTCTTCACTTCCACCGTCCACTCATTACCACTATACACTTTATGTGCTGCAGAAAAATTACCCATATTCAGTGCAAAAGAAACCTGCAGTAAACTATTTAAATAAAGTAAAGGTTTTCCTTTTGCAACAGCGCCAAATGTTTCTGCATAAGGCATCATGCCTTCGTATTTTTTTATTTTATTCTGATAAATTGCTACATGCAGTTTATCGCCGGCTTTTGCATTTAACTGTTTAAAAATATCTGCAGAAATGTTTGTCCAGATATTACCATACTGAATATCTAAAATAGCAATCGTACCTTTTATTGTTTTATTTTCTATTACTGCCTTTTGAAAAGGAATATGTACTACTTCATTGGGCAACTCCCTTCCTACCTGTTCAAAATTGATGGTACCGGCTGCTAATCTTGCCGCAGTGTAGGCGTACACATCACGGCCATGAAAAGTATAAGATTTTTCTGAGCCTTTTCTCCTGTTCACGGCTTCATCAATTTCTCTTATGGCTGCAATACCTTCTGATGCGGCAATTAAAGTAAGTGTACCATTATCAGGCGTAACAATAAAATGCCCGGCTTTTGTTTTCAGTACAACAGATTTTCTATCTGTTCCCACTCCCGGATCTACTACAGAAACAAACACGGTACCTGCAGGCCAGTAAGGAACTGTTTGTTCTAAACGATAAGCTGCTTCCCAGATATTGTATGCCGGAATTTCATGCGTAAGGTCAAATAATTTTAAACTGCTGTCCACAGCCATGGCCACTCCCTTCATTGCTGATACAGCGCCATCCTTCAATCCAAAGTCTGACTGAAAGACCACAATTTTATTTTGGGCAGCTGCTGTAAAAAAAATTAGAGCTGTAAGTGCTGTCAAAAAATATTGCAAAAATTTTTTCCTCATCTTAAAGAATTTAAAAAGGGTTGACAACCTTTAAAAGGTTGTCAACCCTGTAATAGAATGTTAAGTAAAATATTAAAAACTAAAAGCTATTTTACCAAATAACCTTCTGCCATTAAAACCCATCTGTACACTATCCCATGGTCCGCCGCTTTCATTATCGCCGGCCCATCCTCTTGCAGCCTGCACAACACCCAGGTCGGGATGTACATTGAAAACATTATCTGCCCCTATAAATAAAGAAGCCGTTTTGCATAATTTAAAAGACACAAATACATCGGTAACTACTTTACCATTGTAATTAAAATTCTCCGGTACATAAGTACCGTTGGCATCACTCGGTACCATTGGATTGATACCTGCATAATTTGGATTCTCCGGAGTATAATCGCCAAAACCTTTTAAAAGTACTTTACCATAATAAGTTAAGTTAGTACCTGCTCCTAATTTACCCAATGTATAATTTAAACTTAAACCGATTTTTGCTTTAGGTGCCGAGGCTTTTAAGAAAGCTTCTTCCCTGTCGCTGAAAAATGTTTTACGGTTTAATGTAGTTGTGTTTAAAGCATCTGGCACTTTTATATCATCAATTGTAATATTCTGCATATTACCGGCCAGTAATGCTTTAAAATTTCCTTTACCCAGTTTTGTTGAATAATCTAATACAACATCTAACCCGTAATTGGTAGTGTTAACTGCATTGGCAAAAAACTGTGCAGTAGAAACATTCAATGCTTTTAATGCATTGGTAAGCGCTACCGGTAAAGTAGCATCATCAGCACTGAACAAACCCGATAATACCACACGATCTTTTACTTTAACGATATAACCATCCATGGTAAAGGTTAATCCTTTTGCAGGCTTCCACGAAAAACCAAGGCTGCCGTTTATTGATGTTTCTTCTTTTAAATCGGGGATGCTGGCCAGCTTGGTAATAGCATCGTTGTTACGTGCAATACGTGATTGTACCAATTGTCCTGCACTGAATGAAGTAAGTGTATTGCTGAAATATATCTGTTGTAAAGATGGCGCCCTGAAACCGGTGCTTGCCGATCCTCTTAAATTAAAATCGCTGTTTACTTTGTATCGGGTGGCCAATTTAAATGTTGCTACCGAACCAAAATCGGAATAATGTTCAAAACGAACAGCACCATCAACTAACCATTTATCAGTAATATTTAATTCCGCATCGCCGTAAACACCAAATACCGTACGTGTTGCAGTTACGGTATCTGAAGGGCTAAAGCCTGGAAAGCCCTGTGAACCACCTGCCAGATCATAAGGGTTTGAATAAAGTGCATATGATGCTTCTTCTCCCATATTGATGCTGTATTTTTCACTTCTGAACTCTGCACCATAAGCAATGTTTAACCCACTGGCAACAGATTTAAATTGTTTGCTGAAATCTGTATTTATAGTTGCCTGGCGAAACCTGAATCCTCCATCATCAAAACGTGTTTTTGTAATATTACCCAGCATCGAGGCATTAAATGTCTGGTCGCCAAAATATTGAAAATCGTTTTTACCATCGGTAAAACTTACATCCCAGTTCCAGTCTTTTTTAGAAACGCCTTTTACCCCAAGTGCAATAGAAGCATCGCTGATATTGGTTCCTATATGTGGATTGTAATAAGTTTCTCCATCACTGCTTTTACGCATTATAGAAGGCACAAAAATAGCGTTACCACTTGCATCGGTAGGAAAGCGTTTTGGTTTTCCACTTAAATTCCTGGTGTAAGCAAAAGCATCAGATGCTTTATGATTGACACTACCAAAAGAATAGATTACAGTTTTGGTTGACTTAACAGGCAATTCCATATTGTACATTAAACCGTCTGTTTGTACCGAGCCATCGCCAAAAGCCCTTCTTCCTCCATTAAAGTAAGGCAATGCATCCGGGTTAGTAGAAGCATTGGTATCGGGCACCTGCCTGAATGTTTTATCCTGTTTTAAATAATCTAAAGAAAAATTAATGAAGCCGCCGCTTTTACCCAGCTTAAGTCCGTTGCTGACAGAAAAATTAAAAGTGCGGCCATCAATTTCATCGCCGGTATAATACTGGGTTGGATCTACACTTTTACGGGAGTTAAATTTTGTGTCGTAATAACCGCTTCTGCCTACATTAATATTCCATTGATTTACATCTTTTCTAAGCCTTACATTAATTACACCCGCCATAGCATCACTACCGTATTGTGCAGATGCACCATCACGTAAAATTTCAATCCTGTCCACCGCATTTTGAGGAAAAGCATTCAAATCTGTTCCCGAAGCACCCCTGCCCCTTGTGCCAAACAAAGCAACAAATGCAGTTTGATGGCGGCGTTTACCATTAATTAAAACCAATGTTTGATCAGGGCCAAGGCCCCTTAGTGTTCCCAAGTCAAGGTGATCGGCACCATCGGCACCACTTTGTTTATTATAATTAAATGATGGCGCTGCCATATTTAATATAGAGGTAAGATCCATTTTTGCAGTAGGTAAACCTACCTGGTTAATTTTAATTACATCAATAGGTACTGCCGTTTCTGTTTTTACCCTTGCTGCGCCACGGGTTCCTATAACAACAATATCTCCAAGGTCAACTGATGAGGGTTCTAACTGTACAGTAACTTCTGCCGCACCTGTAAGTTTTACCATTTGCGGTTTGTAACCAATGCTGGTTATATCCAGTATATCATTTACTTTGGCCTGGATGGTAAACACCCCGTCGTTATTGGCAGAAGCACCTTTTTGGGTGGCTCTTATTACAACTGATGCACTGGTAACAGGATTGCCCGTTTTTGAATCAGTTACTTTAATGGTAAAGGTTTGTTGCGCCAGCAAAAGGTAACTGCTGAAAATTAAACTGAGGGATAACAAAAGTTTTCTCATATAAATGTTGTTTTGGTTAGGTAAAAGGTAATAGCGAGCAGGGCGTGAAATTAATAAATATAACTGAGTAATTAAATCTTGTAAAAAAATATCTGATAGTTTAGTTACAACTTCTGATAAGTATCCGGAAATTAAAAAGCCGTTTCAACAAAAATGCTGAAACGGCTTATATGTTTTTATAATAAAGAATTATGCTTC
Organism: Ferruginibacter sp.; assembly: GCA_043769035.1. Classification (GTDB taxonomy): domain Bacteria; phylum Bacteroidota; class Bacteroidia; order Chitinophagales; family Chitinophagaceae; genus Ferruginibacter. The sequence goes on along the minus strand of JAYVJU010000211.1, from coordinate 11,328 downwards.
TTTACCGTGGCAATGTTTGTATTTTTTTCCACTACCACATGGACATTGATCGTTGCGGCCGGGCATTTTTTCTACCTTAACCGGCGCTTGTTTTATTCCTTCAGACGGATCGAAATAATCTTTTTCGTTAGCTGCATAATCTTCACCGGCTGCATCTACCATGGCTTTATTGGCGCTCATTTTACTAAGGTCAGTTTTCTTTTCCCTGCCTTCTTTTATTTGCCCGGCATTGGTTTGCTCCATTGGTATACCGCAATGGCAAAGGAAGCTTACAATATTTTTATTTACCTCATCATCCATTTGCTTAAAGGCACTGAATGCTTCTATCTTATAAATTACCAACGGGTCTTTTTGTTCGTAGCCGGCAGTTTGTACGCTATGGCGCAAATCATCCATGGCACGTAAATGCTCTTTCCATGCATCATCAATTAAAGCCAGCGTAATACTGCGTTCCAATGCATTATTTAATTCACGGCCGTCGGTGGCAATATATTTATCAAGATTAGCCAATGCCTGAATTCCTTTTTTACCATCGGTAAATGGTACGGCAACGTTTACAATATGATCGCCTTGCTCTTTACGGATATTTTTTATAATGGGCAATGTTTGCTGTACCATTGCCGCTGTTTTTTTACTGTATTGCGTTATTGCTTCTGTATATAACCTTTCCGTTAATTCAGTAGCTACATCTTTGTTTAATTCTTCCGCAGTTATCGTAGTATCAATACCAAAGTTTACAATAGCTGCTAATTTAAATCCGTCGTGGTCATTACCTTCTTTATAAGAATTTACCAGGCCGTCTGCAACAGAATAAAAAGCATTATCAAGATCAAGCGCCAAACGTTCTCCAAACAATGCATGGTTACGTTTTCCGTACACCACGTTACGTTGTTTATTCATTACATCATCATATTCCAGCAAACGTTTTCTTATACCAAAGTTATTTTCCTCTACTTTCTTTTGTGCTCTTTCAATAGACTTGGAGATCATGCTGTGCTGAATTACTTCGCCTTCTTTATATCCCATTCTGTCCATCAATCCAGCAATACGTTCGCTGCCGAACATACGCATCAGATCATCTTCCAGCGATACAAAGAACTGGCTGCTTCCGGGATCTCCCTGCCTTCCGGCACGTCCACGTAACTGCCTGTCCACACGGCGGCTTTCATGACGCTCGGTACCCAAGATGGCTAAACCACCTGCTTCTTTAACACCTGGCCCGAGTTTAATATCGGTACCACGACCGGCCATGTTGGTAGCAATGGTAACAGCACCTGCAAAACCTGCTTCTGCAACTACCTGTGCTTCCCGGGCATGTTGCTTTGCATTTAATACATTATGCGGAATATTTTTTTGCTTCAGCATTCTTGCCAGCAATTCACTTACTTCAACAGATGTTGTACCTACTAAACAAGGTCTTCCCTCCACACGTAATTGTTCAATTACATCAATTACTGCTTTATATTTTTCTCTTTTGGTTTTATACACCAGGTCCTGTTCATCTTTACGTACCGCTTTTACATTGGTTGGAATGTTTACCACATCCAGTTTATAAATACTCCAAAACTCTGCAGCTTCTGTTTCGGCAGTACCCGTCATACCGCAAAGCTTATGGTACATACGGAAATAGTTTTGCAGTGTAACTGTTGCATAGGTTTGCGTAGTGGCTTCAATCTTTACATTTTCTTTCGCTTCCAATGCCTGGTGCAACCCATCGCTATAACGGCGGCCTTCCATGATACGGCCGGTTTGTTCATCTACAATTTTTACTTCGCTGTCAATAATTACATACTCCACATCCTTATCAAATAAAGTGTAGGCTTTTAATAATTGCTGTACTGTATGTATCCTGTCAACTTTTAAAGAATAATCATTCAGCAGCAATTCTTTTTCGTGTAATTTTTCATCTGCACTTAAACTGCCTTTTTCAATATCGGCCAGCTTGGTGGAAATATCAGGAACGATAAAGAAGTTGGGATCTTCTCCTGCCCTGGTAATTAATTGTATTCCTTTATCAGTAAGATCAACCTGGTTATTTTTTTCATCGATATTAAAAAATAATTCGGCATCAACCTTAGGCATTTCTTTTTGCTGATCGGCTAAATAATAATTTTCACTCTTCTGCAATTTTACTCTTATACCCGGTTCACTTAAAAATTTAATTAATGCCCCGTTCTTAGGTAAGCCACGGTGTGCTCTCATCAATGCCAGTCCGCCATCTTTTGGATCGTCATTACCTTCTGCAATTTTTTTCTTTGCTTCTATTAAATATTGATTTACTGCTTTACGCTGTGCATCCAGCAATTTTTCTATCCTTGGTTTAAGATCAAAAAACTGTTGTGTATTATCGCTGTGTCCAACAGGGCCACTGATGATTAAAGGTGTACGGGCATCGTCAATTAAAACACTATCCACCTCATCCACCATTGCAAAATGATGTTTGCGTTGTACCATTTCATCCGGGCTATGCACCATATTATCACGCAGGTAATCAAAACCAAATTCGTTGTTAGTACCATAAGTAATATCGGCATTGTAGGCATTGCGGCGGGCATCTCCATTAGGTTCATGTTTATCAATACAATCTACTCTTAAACCCAGCCATTCAAATATTGGCCCGTTCCATTCGCTATCTCTTTTTGCCAGGTAATCATTAACTGTTACAATATGTACGCCTTCGCCGGCCAATGCATTTAAATAAGCAGGCAATGTACTTACCAGTGTTTTACCCTCGCCGGTTGCCATTTCGGCAATTTTACCCGAGTGTAAAACAGTACCACCAATCAATTGCACATCGTAATGCACCATATTCCAGGTTACCTGTCCGCCACCTGCTGTCCAGGTATTTTTATAAATAGCTGTGTTACCATCAATGGTGATATGGTCTTTTTTTACTGCTAATTCTTTATCCAGTTCGGTTGCAGTGCTTACAATAGTTTCATTTTCTTTAAACCTGCGGCTGGTTTCTTTTACAGTGGCAAAAGCTTCAGGCAATAACTCCTGTAGAATTTCTTCAATTTGCTTATCCTTTGTTTTTTTAAGTTCGTCTATTTCTTTATAGATAACATCCCTGCTATTGATCTCTGCAACGGGCAAGGCTTCGGCAGCTTCTTTTTTATCCGTTATTTCCTTATCAATTACAGCCAGGTGAGCTGCAATACGTTTACGGAACTCCACAGTGTTATTACGTAACTCATCATTAGTTAACGACTGGTATTGTGCAAAAAACTGATTGATCTTTTCAACCTGCGGACTGATTTTTTTTACATCCTTCTCACTCTTACTGCCGCCAAATAGTTTTGAAATAATGCCTAACATAAACTTCAGTGTTGTTGGGTATTTTTTAAATAAATTTTTATTAAGACTTTTAAGTTGTCAAATATGATGCTTAAAATTGTTTTAGAGCCAAATTGACAGTTTTAACTCCATTTTACCGGAGGCCGACAAAGGTAGCAAATAGTTTGGGAGTTTTGGGGTAGAAGATGAAAGCTATAAGGCATAAAGCGAAGAGCTTAGAGTGAAAAGCAAATGCACAAACAGTAAGCTTTAGGGTTTAATTAACTAACCTTTTTATAAACTTGAGTATAAACCAAAAATCATCTATATGTGTAAGACTAAACCAGGTTTTATTTTATTAATTGCAGCATTTATATTTTCAGCCTGTTCCAGCAATGAAATTGGAGAAAGCAAGGATGTGGCTCAGGATAAAATTTACCAAAGTTATAGTATCAGTTATAGCGAAGGGAATACCAATGCAGAAGTATTTTGTCAATTCAGGTTTGCCGGCAGCAACGGCACTACACTGGTACTGAACAACCCCAGCCAGCTGCAGTTTGATGAAGAAAAATTAAATGTTGACAGCAGCGCCGGCAGTGGAGCTTTTTACAGAACATATAAACCTGCGAATAATTTTTTTGGAAAACACAGCTTTGTTTTTACCAGTACTGATGGAAAAAAATTAGAGAATACATTTTCATTCGACAATTTTAAACTTGTAAATACACCTGCAATCATTTCTAAAAAACAAGCTTTTAATTTAAATTTTGAAACCACTGCTTTGCAGGGCGACGATTATATTGAAGTGGGAACCAGTAATACCGACAGCAGTTTTAGTGTTACTCATAGTGCAACAGATGCAGGTAATTTTATAACAATACCTGCAAAAGAATTACAGCGCCAAAAAGTAAAGGAATTAACTTTAGAAGCTACGCTTTACAGGAGAATTCCATTGCAACAAAATACTTCAGAAGGTGGAAGCATTAGCATCCGGTATGCTTTAAAGCCGATAAAAATTAAACTGGCTGACTGATCTTCTTTTTAAATAAAAATTTATCAGCCAGCAACCAGCATAAGAGCAGCAGTATAAATACAATTGCAGTTAACCACCCGTTATTAAAACCATCAGTGATGGTTTTTTTTTCGCTTATTAAATAAACGGGCAGGCCGGCCAATGCTACTGAAGTACCTACGCTTAAAGCTGTTGCGGTTGCAGGATACATGGGCAAACTCCTGCTCATTAACAGTAATGTAATGGGTACGCTGCTTTGTAAACAGGCAATGCCAAAAGCCAGGGCATAAATATTTTCTTTGCCAAATTGAAACAGCACTAATGAAATGGGTAAAGTGATGTACACAAATTTTTTCCAGCCAATTTTATCGGCTACAAAGCCCCCGATTATTTTTCCTGCAAATGCGCTGATGCCTATGATCAATATGCCATTGGGATATTGCTGTGCCACATGATTAATAACGTCAAAAACAAAAGAGCGAAAACACATGATAAGCAAAATACCCAGCATCAGCCAATCGTGTGCATCCAGTTCACTTTGTTTTTGTTCAGGCGTTTTATAGACGGGTAAATCATTTTTAAATATTAAGTAAGCAACAACAATAACTAATACCAACACAAACCACAAACTATAAATTGAAAACATACCCAGTAAACCGCCAATTGTTAAACCCAGCACACCAGGTGCAGTAAATAAAGCTAAAGGCCCGGTTTTGTTATCATGTACCTGTAAACAAACTGTACCGCCTGTTACATGCACAAAGGCGGAAGCTATACCGGATAAAATTATTCCTGCACCGGCATCAATAAAATAAGTACCTATTGCCAGTGGCAATAAAACCAATGAAGCAATGGCAAATGGTTTTATTTGCTTTTTATGATCTACCCAAAAACCTACAGGCAGTTGCCCGCCAAAACCTATGATGGAGTAAATAACGATAAGTAAAAAACTTTTTGAATAATTGTGATGAAAAGTATAATTGGCTAACATAAAGCCTGCAGTAAAATCATTCAGCCCATGCAATAAACCCCATAAAAGAGGTTGAATAGTTTGTGGTTTATTGTTTGTGGTTATCCGCATTATATAAAATGATTTAGCAGTAGCCCAACTCCGTAGCTTACAGCATTTGCAATAAACCCCAATGCTATGGCTTTTTTCCAACTGCATTGCAGTAGCAGGTAATAGCCAATGCTTTCAGTAATTGCCACGCCAGTTTCTAATATATTTATATCAATACCTGTATAAAAAAGTAAAATATGCAGCAGAGGCCAGGTAAACAGGTTTAATAAAAAGCCAATGAGCAAAGCAAATTTCCACTCACTTTTAAAAAACAACAGCACAATGGGGAGCTCCAGCAGCAGTGTTAAAACAAAGTAGTTCCATACACCCATTACTTATTTTTCTTTTTTCGGCTTATAAAAAACCAGATCAAAAATATTAATGCTGCCAGCGGAAGAACAACATACAAAAAAGATATGGCTACTAATGCGCCAACGCTTACACCGTCGAGTAAAATAAATAATAATTTCATTTAGCTGTTTTTCTTTTTTTACGCCATATAAAAATACCTGTTATTGCTGCAGTGGCTATTAATGCCGCAATTACCAATATTAAAATGTCCCTGCTATTCCTTTCAAACCACGGGCTTTCCACTACATCTAAAAAAATTACTGGCATAATTAAAATTTCAGTGAAAGTAATATTGTTACCTTAAAACTGCAATACCCATTAGCTGGTATCTTTTTGCAACTGTAATTTGTTAATCATTTTATAAACTACCTGCCACTTATAAAATAAATACCATAATTAAATTTTGCTCCTTTATTTTTACACGAACAAATTCGTATATCAAAGCCGCATTATGAGAAAATTTATACTCGTACTTAGCATTTTAAGTTTAGGAATTACTGTACATGCACAGGTAAAAGGAACCGTAATTGATTCGGCCAGTAAAAAACCTATCGACAAAGCCGTGGTGGGTTTGGTTATTAAAAGCAACCCTGCTGATACCACTTATACTTTTACCAACGAAAAAGGCGAGTTTAGTTTTGATGTAGTGCCTGCATCTAATTTTTCTGTAGTTATAAGCAACAGTGGTTTTACGCCGGTTGCAAAGTTTGTTCCCGTAAAGCAGGCAGAAAAAACCATCAGCATTGGCACTGTAATATTAGCCAGCCGTGCCAAACTATTAGATGAAGTGGTTGTACAAAGCGCTCCCATTATAGTTAAGGAAGATACTGTAGAATACCGTGCCGATGCTTTTAAAACCAAGGAAGGTGCTGTTGTGGAAGACCTGTTAAAAAAATTACCCGGCCTGGAAGTTGATAAAGATGGCAATGTAAAAGCACAGGGTAAAAGTGTAACCAGGGTAAAAGTAAATGGTAAAGACTTTTTTGGCGGCGACTTAAAAACTGCCACCAAAGAATTGCCGGCCAATATTGTAGATAAAATACAGGTGATAGATGATTATGGCGACCAGGCAACAGTAAGCGGTATTAAAGATGGCGACCCCGATAAGATCATCAACATTGAATTAAAAAAAGATAAGAACAAAGGTTTTTTTGGACGAGCCACAGTTGGCGGCGGTACTGAAGACCGTTACCAGGCTTCTTTTAATGGCAACTATTTTAATAATAACAAACAACTTTCGTTAGTAGCTAACAGCAATAATACCAATGCCTCGTTGTTTAATTTTGGCGGCGGTGGCAACCGTGGCATGAGCAGTATGATGAGTACAGGCATGAGTGTTGTATCAGATATGGGAGGTGCAGGCAATATGAGAAACATGATGCAAAGCGCCGATATGAGCCAGTTTGGCGGTGGTAACTCCGGTGGCATTACCACTACAAACTCTGTTGGCACCAACTTCAGGGATCAATGGGGAAAAAGAGTGAGTGTTTACGGCAGTTATTCTTACAGCCACAGAAATACCAGCCAGTTAAAAAATACCTCATCACAAAATTTTTATCAAACCAGCAGCTTTATTAATAACCAGGATTTAAATTCAATTTCTATTGGCGACAACCATAGGGCAACATTTAATTTAGAATACCAGATTGACTCTTTTAATTATTTAAAAGTTACCCCTAACGTAAGCTATAGCAGCAGCGATGGTAACAGCAAAACTATTTTTGATTATAACCAAACCGGTACGGGTAAAACCAGCGATGGTAGTAATAAAACGCTATCCGGTTCTACATCACCCAATTTAAGCGTTAACGTTTTATACAATCATAAGTTCCGTAAGCGTGGCCGTAATTTTTCCGCTACTGCAAGCCTTGGTAATTCCGAAAGCAATTCCGACCAGGATATTAGCAACCTGAGTTATCAATATGTAGCGCCATATATTGGCCCACGTAATACTTTTCAATATATCGATCAGCAAAACGACAATCATAATTATGGTGTACGGTTAACTTATTCGGAGCCAATAAATAAATTCCGCACCCTCGACTTTTCTGCTTCGCACAATTTAAATTATGCCCGTAACAATAAAAAAACTTACAATGTTGATTCGCTTACACAGGCAAAAACCATGAACAACTTTTTAAGTAACGATTATGAAAATGATTTTTACAACAACCGTGTTGGCGTATCCTTACGCACTACGATGAAAAAATACAATTACACACTGGGCATTAGTGTGCAGCCTGTTGACCTGAGAGGAAAATCGCTTACCAACGACAGTGCTTATAAATCTATAACCAGGGTAAATATTTTTCCCGTTGCAAGAATGACGTATAATTTCAGCAGAACAAAATCGCTGAACATGAGTTACAGTGGTACCGCCAACCAGCCATCTTTCAGCCAGTTGCAGCCAGTTGTTGATTTAAGTAATCCACAAAGCGTCAGCTCGGGTAATCCTGATCTTAAGCCTTCTATAAATCATAATATCAATGCCTCGTTCAATAATTTTAATTTTATAACCGGCAAGGTATTATTTACCAATATCACTTTCAGCACTATAAAAAACCAGATCATTTATAAAACATCCAGGCTAAATAATGGTGGCGCTTCTGTTTCTGTACCTCAAAATGTAAACGGCTATTATAACCTGCTTGGTTTTTACACTTATTCAAAACCATATAAAAACAGGAAGTTTGTTTTAACATTTAATGGTTCTGCCAATTATAATCATAATGTTAATTTAACCGATAGTATTGAGGTAAACGGTGGCACTTTAAAACAAAACCTGAACGTTCAAAAAATAACCGGTAATAACTGGGTACTTAGCCAGGGCCTTGTTTTTGAAGTAAATCTTAAAGAGTGGCTGCAACTGGGTACAGGTGTAAATTACAGTATCAACGATAATAAGTATAAAAATGCAGGCAACGCCTCATCATCTACGTTTCAAAATACATCAAGCAATGCCTGGACCTTTACCAACAATATTAATATTGATTTAACCAAGCGCCTTATTTTAAAATACGATGTTGATTATACCATTAATAATGGCCTTGCCAGCAGCGTAAGTCAAAACCCGGTGTTAATGAATGCATCGCTGGAGCAGCAATTGTTTAAAAAGAAAAACGGTATTATTAAATTTTCGGCCTTCGACCTGTTTAAACAAAACACCAATATTAACCGTACCGTAAATGCCAACTCCATTATCGATACCCGTACCAACCGCCTTACCCGTTATTTCTTACTCACTTTTACCTACCGCCTTCAAAAATTTGTAGGCCAGCAGGCACAGGGTGGAGGCATGAGAACAATGGGAGGTACAAGGGAGATAAGAACATTTTAGGTTATTATTATGTCCTATACCAATGTTGTGTTGTAAAACAAATATGGCCAATCGTTTATTCAGAAATGAAAAAACAAGGCTCTGAAATTATTTTGATAACTTAAATAGTATAAGTTCTAAATCTTTTCAATTTTTAATAAACGTTCGTTAGGTACATTATAAAAGTTTTCAGCTTTTAATGTCGCAGTATTATGAGCGATTCCCTCATTAAAATTTACAGTTATCTCATTGTTAGTAGAAAGTAGCCAATTAGCATCTAAGTCAAATTTTTCAATTAGCCTTTTTAACATTTCAATAGAAGGCGTACGTTGATTAGATTCATATTGACTTAAATTTCCTTGAGTGGTAAAAAGCAGTTCAGCTATTTCATCCTGACTTAATTTATTTGCTTTGCGTATCTGTTTTAATTTTTCGCCGAAGTTCATACAGGTTGTTTTAATGATATTTCCCCAAAGAATAATTAATATCTCAAAAAAGAATTTTTAGAATAGGCTTAAATTGGCAAATTTGATTATACAATTAACTATTAGATAATATTTTAGTTCGCCTCACTATAAAATCATGAAACCAAACACCCTACTTTCAACGATCAACACTTTTTATTTAACCTTTTCTATGTAAATATAAAGTGAATATGGAATGCATGAGACATATGAGATATAATTACATTGTAGTATTTGCACTACTATTTTACTTTGGTTGTAAAACAAAAGTAAAATCAATAAATCTTACAAATAATTTATACCTAAAACCTTTTGATAGCTTAGTGATTCATTTGGATTCTCTTACTTATCCTTATTCTTCAAATATTCATTACAAAGACTCCATTTTATTTATTCAAAACGATGAAACAAATACAATTAGCCTATATAAACTTTCGGGTCAACAAATTAAAATATTAGATTTTTCTAAGTTTAAAGGGAGTCTTAAAAATTTCTCAGTTAATGCTTCATGGTTTATTAACTTAGATTCAATTTTTGTCTATTCTCAAAATCACCGTATTGTATATCTATTTGATAGTTCATTAAAACTAAAAGACAGTTTTTTAATGACTCAAAAGGTAGATTTTATTGAAGGAAAACAAAACCCAGGCCCAAGGATTTCCTCGAGCCAACAAGCTGTACACTTCAATAAATCCTTGTTTACAACGGGTTTTACTATTGGTGAAAATTTCAGCATTAAAGAAAGTGATAAATTTGTTGTTTGCGAAAGCCGTAAAGACGGCAGGTCTTTTTATGTAAATTATCCAAACGACTATTCATTAAAAAATTTGGGTGGAATTTATTATCGCATGGTTTATGATTGTGTTAGTACTGATTCGACTCTTTGTATATCCTTTCCTGCAAGCAGTACAATAGCATTATTTAATTTAAAGAATAAATCAGTTACATATTATAAAACATATCCAGAGATTAGCGATTATATACAATCTTTCAAGGGTGATGCAACAAGAAAACTTGAAAAAGACAAAATTGCAAAACATTTTTATGGGCAATATTCTTTTAGAGGGATAATTTTTGATAAATACAGAAATCTATTTTTCAGGTTTCTTTTAAAACCAACAACAGAAGAATATTTAACAAAAATGAATATGGGGCCGCAGGCGAAATTTTTGTTAGTTTATGATAGTAAGTTCAATTACTTGGGTTACACAGAATTAGATGCAGAATACTCTGATAATACATATTTTGTTACTGAAAAAGGACTATATATTAAACGCATAAAGAAAAAAAATGATGAAGACAATTTGTATTTTGATATTTTTGATGTCAACCGCTTTATTACTAAGTAACTGTAAAAGAAGTGGTAAAGACAATGGGTTGACAAAATTTACTAAATTGCAAAACCTACGGGATGGAACACAAATATATATTATTCCGGGTTCGGGATGTACAGGATGTATTTCTGAGATTGAAAAATCAGCACTTGATAATAAAGATTCTGATAGTTCGTTTTATGTTTTTACACGGCTCCATTCACTCAAATTATTCAAGAATAGATTTGGAAGTGCTTTTTTAGAAAGGTCTAATGTAATCATAGACACTGGCAATATATTCCAGTATGAAAATACTAAGAATGAGATATACCCTGTAGCATACAAAAAATTGAACGGAAAATTTATTTTAGACAGATATTTAAAACCTTAATTAAAATGAATGTTTAATATAAAAAAATGTAGCATTTGTATTGTTATTTTTTTAGCATCTTATGGTGTTAAAGGGCAAGTAAAATTTAATACACTAACTATTGTTGCAGATACTGTTGCAAACACAAGGTATAAGGGCACAAAAG
>JAYVJU010000210.1:0-7363 GCA_043769035.1 Ferruginibacter sp. | reverse complement strand
GTAAAGGGTTTCAGCCAAAAACAGCCTGTTTATATAGCGTATAAAAGGCGTGGTTTTGATTTCCTCTACTGAGGTTTCAGTAGTAAATTTATGGCTAAGTTATTATCAAAAAATAAATAACCGGTCGCTTTCTAAATCAAGTTAATTATGCCGAGCAACAAAATACACATTTTTGATACCACTCTCAGGGACGGAGAACAGGTGCCGGGATGCAAATTAGTTACCAGCGAAAAACTGGAGCTTGCCCTGAAATTGGAGGCATTGGGTGTTGATATTATTGAAGCAGGGTTTCCTATCAGCAGCCCCGGAGATTTTAATTCGGTTACCGAAATATCTAAATTAATTACAAAAGCTACCGTTTGTGCCTTAAGCCGGGCTGTAGAAAAAGATATTGAAGCTGCTGGCCTGGCATTAAAATTTGCCAAGCGTCCCAGGATACATACAGGTATCGGTACTTCCGATTCTCATATTAAGGCAAAATTCAATGCTACAAGAGAGGAGATTTTGGTAAGAGCGGTACAGGCTGTAAAGTGGGCAAAAAAATATACTGACGATATAGAGTTTTATGCAGAAGATGCCGGCAGAACCGATAACGACTACTTAGCCAAAGTTGTGGAAGCGGTTATTAAAGCCGGGGCAACTGTGGTTAATATTCCCGATACAACAGGTTATTGTTTACCCAATCAATATGGCGATAAGATTGCTTTTTTAATAAACCATGTACCCAATATTGACAAAGCAATTTTAAGCTGCCATTGCCATAATGATCTGGGCCTGGCTACAGCAAATTCTATTGCCGGTGTTATTGCCGGTGCAAGACAAATTGAATGTACCATTAATGGTTTGGGCGAAAGAGCAGGTAATACTTCGCTTGAAGAAGTGGTGATGGTGTTAAAACAACACAAAGAATTAGGGTTATATACAGATATTGATGCAAGACAGTTAAACCCGATGAGCCGCCAGGTAAGCGAAATCATGCGTATGCCGGTGCAGCCCAATAAGGCAATTGTAGGGTCTAATGCTTTTTCTCATTCATCTGGTATTCACCAGGATGGATTTTTAAAGGATACCACCACTTACGAAATCATTGCACCCGAAGAAGTAGGCGCCGACAGCAGTAAGATAGTGCTAACGGCAAGAAGTGGCCGCAGTGCATTGGCACATCGCTTTCAGAAATTAAATTTTCAGTTCGACAGAAATGATATTGACGCACTGTACGAACGCTTTGTACAAATAGCCGACAGTAAAAAGGAAGTAGAAGATGCTGACCTTACTGCACTGGCACTGGAACATCAGCAAAAGACATTGGCTACGGCCTGATTTTTCTCATGCGTTTTAGTTTAGTTTTAGTTTAATGGTGGGGGATTGTCCCCCACTTTTTAAAACCCAAAAATGGCACATCAACAAAACAAAAGCAATTCGAATAACTCCCCTTTAGGGGTTGGGGGCGCACACACTTTATTTGATAAGATCTGGGATGCACACGTTGTTAAAACCATCGATGACGGACCTTCTGTTTTATATATCGACAAACATTTTATTCATGAAGTAACCAGTCCGCAGGCTTTTGCCGGGTTAAATAAAAGAGGTATTAAAGTATTTCGCCCCAAACAAACCATCGCCACTGCCGATCATAATGTACCTACATTAAACCAGCATTTACCTATTAAAGAAGAGCAAAGCAGGTTACAGGTGGAAGCCTTAATTAAAAATTGTGGAGAGCATGATGTTGAATTATATGGACTGGGTCATCCATTCCAGGGAATTGTGCATGTGATAGGGCCGGAGTTAGGCATTACACAGCCCGGTAATACTATTGTTTGCGGCGATTCACATACTTCAACACATGGTGCATTTGGTGCTATTGCTTTTGGTATTGGTACCAGCGAAGTGGAAATGGTGTTGAGTACACAATGTGTATTACAGGGCAAGCCCAAATTAATGCGTATTAATATTGAGGGAGAATTAAATAAAGGTGTGGTATCGAAAGATATTGTTCTATATATATTATCTAAAATAACAGCCAGTGGTGCAACCGGGCATGCAGTGGAATTTGCAGGATCGGCTATTAAGGGTTTAAGTATGGAAGCAAGAATGACCATTTGCAATATGAGTATTGAAATGGGTGCCCGCTGCGGATTGATAGCTCCTGATGAAACAACATTCAATTATATAAAAGGAAGAAAATTTGCACCGCCCCTAACCCCTGAAGGGGGACAGGAAACCAGCCCTTGGGATAAAGCAGTAGCGCAATGGAAAACTTTGTTTACTGATGCTGATGCAAAATTTGATAAAGAGATTACGTTGAACGCAGCTGATATTACACCAATGATAACTTATGGTACAAATCCGGGCATGGGCATTGGGGTAAATGAAAATATTCCTACAGCAGCCAATGTTAATGATAACGACAGGTCGGGCTTAGAAAAATCTTTGGCTTATATGGGATTGCACCAGGGCCAACCGATAAAAGGCCAGAAGATTGATTATGTTTTTATTGGCAGTTGCACCAATTCAAGAATAGAAGACCTGCGTATGGTTGCAAGTTTTGTAAAAGGAAAACAAAAAGCTGATGGCGTGGAAGTGTGGATCGTTCCGGGAAGTAAGCAGGTGGAAAAACAAGCCATTGAAGAAGGTATTGATAAAGTATTTGAAGCAGCAGGTTTTCAGTTGCGCCAACCGGGTTGCTCTGCTTGTTTAGGCATGAATGAAGATAAAATTCCTGCAGGCAAATATTGTATCTCAACTTCCAATAGAAATTTTGAAGGCAGGCAGGGTGCAGGTGCAAGAACTTTATTGGCAAGTCCATTGAGTGCTGCAGCTGCGGCTGTTACAGGAGTTATTACTGATGTAAGAGAATTATTAAACTAAATTATGCAGGCACTTACCACTATACAAAGCAGATTTGTTCCATTAAATATGGAGAATGTTGATACTGATCAGATCATTCCTGCCCGTTTTTTAAAAGGCACTACCAAAGATGGTTTTGGAAAAAATTTATTTCGTGACTGGCGGTATGAAAATAATGATGATACAAAGCCTAAAGCAGGGTTTGTATTAAATCAATCACAATACTCCGGTGAAATATTAGTTGCAGGAAAAAATTTTGGCTGCGGTTCTTCAAGGGAACATGCAGCATGGGCCATTTTGGATTATGGATTTAAAGTAGTGGTGTCAAGTTTTTTTGCAGATATATTTAAGAACAATGCATTGAATAATGGCGTATTGCCGGTCACTGTCAGTGATGCTTTTCTGGGAAAAATATTTCAACAGGATAATGCCGCTACACTTACTGTAAATCTTGATGCACAGACCATCACAATTGATGCTACCGGGGCGAAGGAAAGTTTTGAGATCAACAGTTATAAAAAAACCTGCCTGCTTAATGGTTATGACGATATTGATTATTTATTGAGCAACAAAGCAGAGATAGAAAATTTTGAAAAACAATTTGCATAAATATATTTATGAGTCTTAAAAAAAATATTGCAGAAATAGAAGGTGATGGAATTGGTCCGGAAGTGACCAAACAATCGGTTAAAGTATTAAACGCCATTGCAGAACAATTCGGCCATGAGTTTTCCTACAAGTATTGTTTGCTGGGAGCTGATGCCATAGATAAAACAGGTACGCCGTTACCTGAAGAAACAGTTGACATCTGTTTAGACAGTGATGCTATTTTATTTGGTGCAATCGGCCATCCAAAATATGATAATGACCCAACTGCAAAGGTTAGGCCTGAGCAGGGTTTGTTGGGCATACGTAAAGCATTACAATTGTATGCTAATATCCGCCCTATAAATACTTATCCTTCTTTACATCATTTATCGCCGTTAAAAACAAAGAATATTGAAGATGTTGATTTTATAATCTTCCGTGAGCTTACAGGGGGGATTTATTTTGGTAAAAAGGAGATCAATGCTGAGCAAACTATTGCATCTGATGATTGTACTTATACCAAAGAAGAAATTGAAAGAGTGGCACACCTGGCATTCCAGTCGGCACAAAAAAGAAGAAAAAAATTAACCCTGGTAGATAAAGCCAATGTTTTAGAAACATCAAGGCTTTGGAGAAAAGTAGTAAAAGACCTTGCACCACAATACGCAGATGTGGCATTGGATTTTTTATTTGTAGATAATGCAGCCATGCAGATTATTCTTAACCCAAAACAATTTGACGTAATACTTACAGAAAATATGTTTGGCGATATCATCAGTGATGAAGCCAGCGTTATCAGTGGTTCACTGGGTTTATTGCCTTCTGCATCAGTTGGTAATAAAACAGCGTTGTTTGAGCCTATTCATGGCTCTTATCCTCAGGCTGCCGGAAAAGATATTGCCAACCCGATTGGTTCTATTTTATCTGCTGCCATGTTGCTGGATTATTTCGATCTTAAAGAAGAAGCTGCTTTAGTAAGAGAAGCAGTAGAGTGGACACTGGCCAATCAATTTGTTACAAAAGATATTGAGCCGATCAATTTTTATTTCACTACTACCATTGGAGAACTCATCAGCGATTATATTGGTAATAAAATTCCTGGCAGGTTAAATAAAGAAAATATTGAGTTGAGAAAATCAACAATTATATAAATAAGAAGGGAGAAGTTACAAGCTTCAAGGGGGCTAACAGTAGCCGGTTGCAATAAGTTACCCCTTGTGGCTTTTCCCTTTGTAGCTATTTTAAAAAGTTCTTTGGTTTTTATTTTTGGTGGAGGTATATTTGTGTAATAACATTCCTTCATGTTGAACAACAGATTAAATAATGTCATTACAAAAATCGCAGTAATTATTATTGTGATTGTCATTATTATACCTGCACTGCATGGAGGAGGATAAGCTTATAAAAATAAACACAACATATTAAGCGGCCCACCTCTAACAGGTGGGTCGCTTTTTTTTGACCTCACCTATCCTCTCCTACAGGAGAGGGAAATGTAGGAGAACTTAGCGAAGAAGAAAAATAAATTGTGATTTTATGATAGTTCCGTAGGAGCGATATGTTGGTAGAAAAATAAATAAAAAGTTTTTAAAAATCCCGTGGGGATGAAAGTTCAGGTGCAGAACATAATTAAAGCTGAATAAAGATATATCGTACAAGAGTGCGACGCCAATGAAATTGATTAAAGAAATATTGTTCGTTACAAAAGAAAAATAATTCGCCGATGGCGATTCAGAAAAATGGAATTAAATAAATATTCAAAAGTATTAACACAAGATGAAACGCAACCAGCGGCGCAAGCTATGTTGTACGGCATTGGTTTAACAGAAGATGATCTGAAAAAACCACAGGTTGGTGTGTGCAGCATGGGATATGATGGTAATACCTGCAATATGCATTTGAACGACCTGGCAAAAATTGTAAAGCAGGGTGTTTGGGATGCTGATATGGTAGGATTAATCTTTAACACGATTGGTATCAGCGATGGCATCAGTAATGGTACCGATGGCATGCGTTATTCTTTAGTAAGCCGTGATTTAATTGCAGATAGTATTGAAGCAGTATGTGGTGGATTTTATTATGATGGCCTGATTGCTTTGCCGGGCTGTGATAAAAATATGCCGGGATCAATTATGGCAATGGGGCGTTTGAACCGTCCATCTATTATGGTATATGGTGGTACTATTGATGCAGGGCATTATAAAGGTGAGGAGCTGAATATCATTTCTGCTTTTGAAGCGTTGGGAAAAAAACTGGCAGGTAATATTACTCCTGAAGATTTTAAAGAAGTGGTAAAGCACAGTTGCCCGGGTGCCGGTGCCTGCGGGGGAATGTACACTGCAAACACTATGGCAAGTGCAATTGAAGTATTAGGTATGAGTTTGCCCTATTCATCCAGCAATCCTGCAAACAGCGAAGCAAAAAATAAAGAATGCCTGGAAGCTGGCAAAGCAATAAAAATATTATTGGAGAAAGATATCAAGCCAAAAGATATCATGACGAAGAAGGCTTTTGAAAATGCCATTACTTCTATTATGATATTTGGCGGAAGCACCAATGCAGTACTGCATTTGATTGCAATGGCAAAAAGTGTGGATGTGGATCTTACGCAGGATGATTTTCAACGCATCAGTGATAAAACACCGGTGCTGGCAGATTTTAAACCGAGTGGAAAATATTTAATGCAGGAATTACATGCACATGGTGGTGTGCCTGCTGTAATGAAATATTTATTGGATCAAGGATTATTACATGGCGATTGTTTAACCGTAACCGGAAAAACCATAGCAGCGAATTTAGCAGGCATTACTCCAATCAATTTCGAAACACAAAAAATAATTTTCCCTTTAGAAACACCATTGAAAGCAACCGGCCATTTACAAATACTGTACGGTAATCTTGCAGAAAAAGGCAGTGTTGCAAAAATAAGTGGCAAAGAAGGTGAACGTTTCGAAGGCCCTGCAAGAGTATTCAATGGTGAAAAAGATTTAGTGGCAGGTATAGCAAGTGGAAGAGTAAAAAAAGGTGATGTGGTAGTGATAAGGAACGAGGGGCCAAAAGGTGCACCTGGCATGCCCGAAATGTTGAAACCAACTTCGGCAATTACAGGTGCAGGACTTGGAAAAGATGTAGCATTAATTACCGATGGAAGATTTAGTGGCGGTAGTCATGGATTTGTGGTAGGGCATATTACACCCGAAGCATACGAAGGCGGGTTGATAGCATTGGTACATGATGATGATATTATAGAACTGGATGCTGCAAAAAATGTGATCAACCTTAAAGTGCATGCTGCGGTAATTGCAGAACGAAGAAAAAACTGGCAGCAACCTGCATTAAAAGTTACCAAAGGGGTTTTGTATAAATATGCACAATGCGTAAAAGATGCAAGCCAGGGTTGTGTAACTGATACCCCCTAGCCCCCTGAAGGGGGAACCTGGAGAATGATAATTTAAAGAGTAAAATAAACTTGCAGAGATTAAAATATTTTTTATGGAAGCAGTTAAAGAATTAAAACAGGCAAAGAAAGAGCAGAGTGCTCAGCAGTCCCCCCTTCAGGGGGCGGAGGGGGCTGTATCTGTCTCCGGCTCGGTTGCGGTTTTAGAAGCATTTATTGCAGAAGGTGTGGATACTATTTTTGGTTATCCCGGCGGTGCCATCATGCCAATTTATGATGCCCTGTATGATTATACCGAAAAGCTAAAACATATTTTAGTAAGACATGAGCAAGGTGCAATTCATGCAGCACAAGGGTTTGCAAGAGTGAGTGGAAGAACAGGAGTGGTATTTGCAACGAGTGGACCAGGGGCTACTAATTTAGTAACTGGTTTGGCAGATGCTATGATTGATAGTACACCGCTGGTTTGTATCACCGGCCAGGTGTTTGCTCATTTATTGGGCACCGATGCCTTCCAGGAAACTGATG
>JAYVJU010000209.1:0-5377 GCA_043769035.1 Ferruginibacter sp. | reverse complement strand
TCGCATAATGCAAGTTTTGGTTATTTTTAAAATGGTTAATACAGATATTTAGAATTTTAAAGTGGGCGGTAAATATTTTTGTACCAGTGCCTGGTAGTAAGGTTTCAATTCTTCCCAAACCGGTGGTGTGGGGTTTTTTGAATACAAATCGTAAGGGTTAAACAGGCAAACCCATTTCAGCATTTCTTTATCGTGGTCGTCCAGCAAATGACTGTACTCCCCTTCCCGGTGCCAGCTGTAAAAAGAATGATAACGCAACATGTACAATCCTTCTTCGGGTAAATGATCTTTCATCATCTGGTAAACATATTCATCATGCCCCCAGCTCATATCCACCTTACGCAAACCACAATTGGGTTGGTACACACCGTACTTAGTATTGTAGCGTCCGTCATTATAATCAGGATTGTCTTTAAAAAATTCAGGATACACAATTTTATCTGAATAAGCACAACCTACCGGAAAAGTATCGCCTACCACTGCCCATTGCGGTTCATCAAACAGGCAAAGCGTTTTTCCCATATCATGCATCAGGCCAACCATCACCATCCAATCGGGGTGGCCATCTCTTCTTATGGCTTCAGAGGTTTGTAATAAATGTTGAAACTGGTCCAGGTCGGTATCAGGGTCGGAATCATCTACCAGTTGATTTAAAAACTGAAAGGCATCCCAAACAGGCATCTCCTTTTTATCAAATTTTAAAAAATTGTTTTGTTTTTCTTTTACAAAATCAAAGGTTTGATAAATGTGGTTAAGCCTGTAAAATTCTTTTACCGTATCCCTGGCCGGAGCTTCGTAATTTCTGTATGCTTCAGTTGATTTGTCTTTGGCAATAGCGTTAGGATCGGGATAACGTTCTAAAACGTCTTCTTCCCATTCATCCAAACTGTGCAGAGGGTTTACTTCACCCGGAAGCAATTGATTTGCTGTGGACGCCATATAGTGCAATAGTTTTAAGTGATCTGTCTAAAAATCGTTTAGCGAATTTGAAGTTTTAAATTGTATAATCTAAACAATGAGCGATTTTTATTTACGCAACCGTTTTCGTGCTTTTGATAGAATTATTATGTAGCTTAGGATAAATAATTAACTGCAGCGGAGATATAAAATGGACAAACTAACTATTAAAACCTTAGCAAAAGAACTACAGCTTTCTGTTTCTTCAGTTTCAAAAGCTTTAAGAGATAGTCATGAAATTAGTGCAGAAACAAAACAAAGAGTATTGGCATTGGCAGATAAACTGAACTACACCCCAAACCCATATGCAAGCAGTTTACGCAAAAGAAAAAGCAAAACTATTGGCGTGGTTATACCCGAGGTGGTAAACAGTTTTTTTTCGCAATCAATAAATGGTATAGAATATGTTGCTAAACAAAAAGGCTATCATGTACTCATCTATTTAACGCATGAAGATTTTGAAAATGAAAAAGCAATTTTAAAGGATTTTGAAAGCGGCCGTGTTGATGGTGTGCTGTTATCTGTTTCCAGAGAAACTACAGATTGTACACACATTCAGGAGTTGATAGACAAAGATGTGCCTGTTGTTTTTTTTGACAGGGTTTTTAACGAAATAAAAACCGTAAAAGTAATTACCAACGATTTTGAAAGTGCTTACCTGGCTACAAAACATTTAATAACGAGTGGTTGTAAAAACCCGGGATTCCTCTCTATTATTGGCAACCTCAATATTATAAGCTGCAGGCTGGATGGTTACAAAAAAGCCCTGCAGGAACATGATATAAAATTCAGTAACGATAATATTATTAATTGTACCACAGACTGGGAGTACAATTATAAATTGCTTTTAAAAAAATTAAAAGCAGCAAAAAGACCCGATGGTATTTTATCCTCAATAGAAAACCTCTCTGTTATAATTTATAAGGTTTGCGAAGATCTGAAACTTAAAATCCCCGGCGACCTGCAGATAATAAGTTTTTCCAATTTAGATACTGCCTCTTTTTTAAACCCGCCGCTTACCACCATTACACAGCCTGCTTACGAAATTGGCCAGACTGCTGCCGCCACTTTGGTAAAAGCACTCGAAAAAAAGAATTTCATCATCGTGGATGAAAACATTGTTATCCCTTCTGTTTTAATACCCAGGAAATCTACTAAAAACTAAAGCAGCCATAAATAATTATGAAAAAAAATATCCTCTGTGCCATAATACTTTTATTATCCATTTCACTTTCAGCACAAACTCCGTTTGAAAAAATTGAGTTTGTAAATTTTTCCAAAGTAAACATCACCGATAATTTCTGGAAACCAAAAATTGATAAAGTGGCAATGGTTACCATACCGGTTTGTATTGACCAGACAGAAGTAAAAACCCCACGCATTAAAAACTTTGAAAAAGTAGCCCGTAAAAAAGGAGAAAAGCATGAAGGTATTTTTTATGATGACAGTGATGTGTATAAAGCTTTGGAAGCAATAGCGTATTCTTTAAAAACAAATCCCAACGAAATACTGGAAGCAAAAGCGGATGAGTGGATAGATAAAATTGCTGCTGCACAACAGCCCGATGGATACCTGAATACCATGTACACTTTAAATGAACCGCAGAACCGCTATACTGATATGAGCATGCATGAAGATTATAATTGCGGGCACATGATTGAAGCTGCTGTGGCGTATTACAATGTAACCGGTAAAAGAAAATTTTTAGATGTGGCTATAAAATGGGCTGATCATTTTGATGCATTATTCGGTCCAACAAAAAAACATTGGGTTACCGGCCACCAGGAACTGGAACTGGCATTGGTTAAATTATACAGGGTAACCAATTCTGATAAATATTTAAAACTAGCCGACTGGTTGCTGAGCGAACGTGGCCACAGGTATGCAAAAGGTTATACCTGGACAGACTGGAAAGATACCGCCTATGCACAGGATGTTTTACCGGTGAAAGAACAAAAACAAATTACCGGGCATGCAGTACGGGCCATGTATATGTACACCGGCGCAGCAGATGTAGCGGCGCAAACAGGTGATGCTGCTTATATGAGTGCCATGAAATCAGTTTGGGAAGATGTTGTTTTTAGAAACATGTACATAACCGGCGGCATTGGCAGTAGCGGAAGCAACGAAGGTTTTAGCAACGATTATGATTTGCCCAACGAAAATGCTTATTGCGAAACCTGTGCCAGTGTAGGAATGGTTTTCTGGAACCAGCGGATGGCTGCACTCACGGGTGAAAGTATGTATATGGATGTGCTGGAAAAAAGTCTTTACAATGGTGCATTGGATGGTTTGTCTTTGGATGGTGACCGTTTTTTTTATGGCAATCCACTGGCCTCTAACGGAAGGCATAGCCGCCGGGAATGGTTTGGCACAGCCTGCTGCCCGGCAAATATTGCCCGGCTGATTGCATCACTGGGTAATTACATTTACGCACAAAGCAACGACGGCATCTGGATAAATTTATTTGCAGGCAGCAATACATCTATTACAATGCCGCAGGGTAATGTTGATGTAAAAATGGAAACCAATTATCCATGGGAAGGCACGGTAAAAATAAATGTGAGTACGGTTAAAAAAATGAAATTCAATATGCACCTTCGCATTCCCGGTTATGTAAACGGTATTGCTGCGCCGGGTGCACTTTATCATTTTGCAGATACTGCGTCGGCTAAACCAATTATAAAAATAAATGGTATTGCTGTAAGTTATACCGTACAAAAAGGATATGCTGTAATAAACAGGGAATGGAAAAAAGATGATATAGTGGAAATGACAATACCAATGGCTATTAAAAAAATTATTGCCCGGGATGAATTAAAACAGGACAATGACCGTATGGCTTTACAGCTTGGCCCTTTAATCTATTGCTTTGAAGGTGCCGATAATAATGGCAAGGCATGGAATTTTATTATGCCTGCCAATGCCGATTTTAAAGTGGAAAATTTTAAGGTTAAAGACGAGAGTGTAATTGCTTTAGTAAGTAACTTGCCGGTTGTAAATGTTAATGCCGGCGGCACAGCTTTAACTACAGGTTTGCAACAGGTAAAAGCCATTCCATATTATACCTGGTGTAACCGCGGCAGCAACCCAATGCAGGTTTGGTTGCCGGTAAAAATAAAAGACATAAAAATAAATAATTGATGTATGAATGATGTTGCAGTTATTGGTGGTGGCGTTATAGGTTTATCAAGTGCATATTATTTAAACAAGGCAGGATATAATGTAACAGTTATTGAACGTGGCGATATTACTGATGGTTGCTCCTTCGGCAATATGGGCTATATTTCTCCGAGCCATTTTGTACCATTGGCAAGCCCCGGCATTATTTCGCAGGGGTTAAAATGGATGCTGAGTTCAACTTCTCCTTTCTATATTAAACCCCGGCTGAATGCAGACTTGATGCAATGGGGTTATCATTTCTGGAAAAGCAGTAATACCAAAACTGTAGAAAAAAATTCGCCGCACTTAAATAATATTTTACAATTGAGCCGCAAGCTTATTGATGAGCTGCGCCATGATATTGGCGACACATTTGAAATGGAAACCATTGGCTGCCTGATGATGTGCAAGCAGCAAAAAACACTCGATCATGAATTTCATTTGGCGGATAAAGCAGAACAGTTTGGATTAAAAGTAGACCGTTTATTAAAAGATGATGTACAAAAACTTGAACCCGATGTAGAGATTGATGTAGCAGGCGCTGTATTATTTAAAGATGATTGCCATTTTAACCCTGGCAAAATGATGATAACGCTGAAAAACTATTTAGAAAATAAAGGCGTAAAATTTAAGCTGCACACAACAGTTACCGGCTTTGAAAAAGCAAATAAAAAAATTACCTCCGTTATTACCGATAAAGGAAAATTTATTTGCGATGATATTGTTTTAGCAACCGGCAGCTGGTTACCTGTGGTTGCAAAAATGATGGGTATAAAATTATTATTACAACCCGGTAAAGGCTACAGCTATACTTATCCTTTTGTAGAAAAAAATATAAAATACCCTGCCATATTAGTTGATGGCAGATGTGCTATTACACCATGGGGCAATCAATTAAGGATTGGCGGCACCATGGAACTTAGTGGCATTAATAATAAAGTATTGGTAAAACGTATGCAGGGCATTTATGATTCTGCACTGGATTTTTACCCCGGTTTAAAAGTAGATTTTCCTCCTGCTGATAAAATATGGAATGGTTTAAGGCCTGTTAGCCCGGATGGTTTACCTTATATAGGAAAACATGCTTCGTATGATAATCTTGTAATAGCCGGCGGCCATGCCATGCTGGGCATTTCCATGGGAACAGGAACCGGGCAAGTAGTAAGTGAGATCATTCAGCACAAAACCACTTCAATTGATATAAAAGCATTTAATGTAGAACGGTTTTAAGTAAGTGCTACTTCGGCATGCATTTCAG
>JAYVJU010000208.1:0-26150 GCA_043769035.1 Ferruginibacter sp. | reverse complement strand
CAACGTATTGCTCCCGATAAAACAGAAATAGTTTCTTATTACAATAATGGTTCGCCGATTTTTGACAGTTTTGGTATTACCAAACAGGTAAAAGCAGCTTTTGGCAAAACTGTAAATATGCCCAGCGGTGCTTACCTTATTGTAGAACATACAGAAGCTTTACATGTAATTGATGTTAATAGCGGCTACAAAAGTGTAAGTAATAACCAGGAACAAAATGCACTGGAAACTAACCTGGAAGCAGCTGAAGAAATAGCGAGGCAATTGCGGCTTAGAGATTTAGGGGGTATAATTGTTGTTGACTTTATTGATATGAAGTTGATGGAGAACAAGAAAAAACTGGCCGATGCAATGGAACAGTTTATGCGTACAGATAGGGCTAAACATGCTGTATTACCTATCAGCAAGTTTGGGTTAATGCAAATTACCCGCCAGCGCATGAAGCCTGAAATGAACATTAACACTACTGAAATTTGCCCAAGCTGTAGTGGCACCGGAAAAATTTCGAGCACACTTATTTTAGAAGACGAGATAGAAAAGAACCTCAGCTATTTAATTATGCAAAAGCATAAGGGCTTAACTGTTGAAGTGCATCCAATTTTATATGCCTACCTCACCAAAGGTATTTTCAGTTCTAAACTGGGTAAATGGAAACGCAAATACAAACAGCGTATTAAGCTTAAAGAAAATACCAACTACCATCTTACCGAGTTTCACTTTTTTGATGAGAGTGATGAAGAGATAAAGTTGTAAGAATAAACTCCGCCTCTGCATACTTTTTTATTCCTTCCAAGGTAAATACAGTTTAATTGTTTTGTTGTACTACAACATTTTTACCCTGATAATTGTAAATGAATAAGGAGCCAAAATCGTATTTATTTTTTTCCCTTTTATAATAATTGCAGATTCCACAGGGCTTACTGCCATTGGTGCATCAAAAGAGTTTACCTGGTTTAAATCATTTTTCAACACCATTAATTTGCCTGCTGAAGCCATTTTTTTTACTCCATCGATGGAGAGTTCCTTTACAATGTCTTCATCAGTGGCATTAACCAGTTTTATTATTATTTCATTGGTGGCTTTATCAATACAGGATGTTGCATATAATCCATCCTGGCCGGTTAATGGGGCATTATTTGCCAAAGCAGGTACTGCCTGTGTGCCTTTATTAAGCGAAAACATTTTTTGTACATAGTAACCAGGTGTACCATAACTGCGTAAATTATCAACCCAAATTAAATCAGGCGACCATTGCCATCCATCAGTATGTGCAAATAGTGGTGCATATGATGCCATTTCCACCACATCTGCATTTCTTTCAAGTCCGGTCATAAATGCCGCTTCTGCAATTGCTGCACTCCAGTTGTTTCTTCTTAAGCCTGGCGTATCCCAGTTAACATGTGCCGCATACTCTCCGGCAAAAATTTTAGTTCCACTGCGTTCATAGGTATCGTATCGGGCTGCGTTGCTTAAAAACCAATCAGGCTTACGGTAATAATGCTCATCTATAAAATCGGTTTTCATTTTACGCAGTTCGGTGTTTAAGTAATTAAAGCGGCCTCCATCAGGGTCGGTACCGGAGCTGCTTACAATTTTAAAATCCGGATATTTTGCTTTGATGTCTTTACTAAAAAGTTGTAACCGCTCTACATATTGAGGCCCCCAGTTTTCGTTACCCACACCCATCATTTTTAAATTAAAGGGCTGGGGATGCCCCATGTCAGCCCGTATCTTTCCCCATTGTGTTGTTATAGCTCCGTTTGCAAATTCAATAAGGTCTAATGCATCCTGTATGTAAGGGTCGAGTTGCTCCACAGGCACAACTTCTCCGCTATTAAACTGGCAGGCCATGCCGCAATTTAAAATGGGTAAAGGTGCAGCGCCAATATCTTCTGCCAGTTGAAAATATTCAAAAAAACCTAACCCAAATGTTTGAAAATAATCTGGTGCCTGCCGGTTGGCAAATTCTGTATTCCACCGGTTAATAATTAATTGACGCTCTTCAATCGGTCCAATAGTTTTTTTCCATTGATAACGCCTTGCCAAATCAAAGCCTTCTACAATACATCCACCAGGAAAACGTATAAACCCCGGACGCATATCAGCCAAAAGCTGAACCATATCTGCCCTCATACCTCCCGGTCTTTTTTTCCAGGTGTCTTCAGGAAATAAAGAAATCATATCCATATCCAATTCTCCATCTCCCTCCAGCCAAATATTAAATTTAGCTTTTGCTTCTGTTGCTGTGGCGGTAAAACTGGTGGTCACTTTTTTCCATTCTAAGTTGGTTGCTGAAACAGCAATATCTGTTTGCCCTATTATTTCATCTTTACTGTTTACCAGTTCAATATGCATTTTAATATTGCCGCCAGCACTGCGAACTAATACCGAAAAATCGTAACGCAGATCTTTTTTAATACCTATGCCTCTAAAGCCTTCATTATTTAAGCCAATAGTTTTTGCTGTATTATTGTGCAGGGTTACTCTTAAAAAACGTGGGTTATTAGTGTTTTCATCATTACGGTTGATAACTAAAAAATCACCTTCGGTTTTTGGCTTACCCAAAACCTTCCAGCCCATCATGGGTTTAGTAAATTCAAAAGAGCGGTTCTTTATCAGCTCTGCATAAATTCCTCCATCGGCACCCAGGTTAATATCTTCAAAAAACACACCCCACATAGTAGGCTGTATAGTAGCCGTAGGTTGGTTGGCTTTAATGGTAATAGTATTGCTTTGCGCCTGCAACTGAGTACCCAAATAAACAAAACAAAATACAGCAACAACAATCTTCTTTAAACTCATAGCGTGTAAATTTTTACTTAATTCAATTATTTTTCTCAAAACTGGTTCTTCGGTTATTTGATTTAATAAAAATAACGGTGTTCTTTTTATTATCCCAATTCTCTGCATTTATTGGTTATATCCTCTTACATTAAACTGACTGGCATAATTGGATATTTGAACCAAAAACCCTTCCATTTATCATTTATTATATCCATTTGTACAATATTGAAAATATTTTTTCAATATTATTTTACTTAAAGTATTGATAATCAGTACTTATAACTAATAAATGTTGTAAACTACTATAATTTAATTAGTATTATGTTTTGCATAGTACTAAAATGTTTCTATCTTTGTGAAACAAAAGGGGAAAACAAAAAACCTTAAAACAATTTTAAAAAATTATAAACTCAAAAATCATGAAACAACAATCAACAGCTTTATTTACTCAGTTAAATAAACAAGAAGTAGAAAACCTTACAATGGTAGTAAAAGAAACTTTAGCTACAGAATTTGCAGGCCAAACCAAAACCTTTAGTTCTGTAGATCTTTGGAACATACAACGCCAGCGCAAGGGCTTTTCTGGCAGAAGATGTTTTGCGTAATTATAAAAAGTATAGCCAACTTTAATTACACCAGCATTGTGCAGTAACGCTCTTATACCAGGAGCGTTTTTTTATTTATAACAACTTATGATTCATAAAAAAAGAGCGGTCGTTTTTAAACGACCGCTCTCAAAAAAATTATATTAATGATTAATGGTGATGATTATGCATCATGCCATTCAATTCTTCACCGGTTACTTCCTTTTGTTTTGGTTTTACCTGTGCCTCCACCCATGAAAATAATTTATCGGTAATAAGGCGGCGATAGCTGGCATCAACCTGCTTTTCATCTTTCATCATACGATCGATATAGCTTTCTAAAAAGCTGGTATCATCCCCCAGGTTCATACTGCCGAAATAACGCATTATCTCAACCTTCATGCTCTCCCTCAACTCTTCGTTAGTTACCTGCAGTTTATTATCCTGTACCAATTTATCACTTATCAATGTCCATTTTAACTGGTTGCTGAAAGAAGGAAATTCTGCTTCAGCTTCTTCTGCTGTTTTAGGCTTTTCGCCACCGGTTTGCAACCAGCGCTTTAAAAAATCTGCAGGAAATTCCATTTTAGTTTCATCAATTAAATAATGATACAACTGGTCCTGCAATTGGTTTTTACTTTGTGCATCCCAATACTGCTGTATCTCTTCTTTAATTGCAGCTTTTAATTCTTCGGTTGTTTTAATATCTTTTGCCGGATAAATCTCTTTAAAAAATTCTTCATTCAATTCCCGCTTTTCAACCAACCCGATTTTTACAATGGCCAGGTTAAAATATTTTTTTGCAGCGTCTTTATCACTTTCTTCAAATCCAAGATCGTGTAAAATTGCAGTCAATTTATCTTCGTCAAAAGCCTTGCTGAGCTGTACAGTAACCACATCTCCAACTTTTTTACCCATGAATTTTTTCTGAGTGGCAGCGGTTAAGTATTTAAGTATTACTGAGTTTTCTTTTGATGCTCCACCTTCAACTACATTACCGTCTTTATCACTTTCGGTAAATAATATATTCAATACATTTTCTTCATTGTCTATGGTTTCAGGTTCTGTCATTTTACCACCTTTAATCTGCATGCGGCTTATTTCTTCATCAACCATAGTATCTGTTGCAACAACTTTGTGCAAAGTAACTTTTGCCTTTGCAATATCAGTTATGGTATAATCCGGTTTTAGTCCCATCTCAAAACCAAACTCATAATCAGCAGGATTATTAATATCCATTTTAGCCAGATCACTTGTTAATGGAAGCGGTTGAGCAAAAATTTCAGGTTTCTCATTATTCAGGTAGGTGTACAATTCCTTCTCCACTGTTTTAATTACTTCATCAGTAAAAATAGAATTGCCATACATTTTTTTAATCATGCCTGCAGGCACCATCCCTTTTCTAAAGCCTGGAATATTTGCTGTTTTGCTGTATTCTTTCAGTTTTTTATCAAATGAAGGAAAATAATCATCCTTAGTTACTTTCACCGTTAATTTATCGTGTAATAAACCGATGTTTTCTCTTACTACTGTAGCCATTTTTTATTGTTAATTGGTTAAACTGTTAATTGGTTAATTGGTTACTATACTCAAACATTGAATACAAATCAACCAATTAACCAATTAACTAAATTTGTCCGGATGATAGGGGTCGAACCTACATGGATTACTCCGCCAGATCCTAAGTCTGGTGCGTCTGCCAATTTCGCCACATCCGGTAAAGGGTTGCAAAAGTAAGGGTTTTCCGTAAAAAATGGAAACGAATTGTTTTCCGTAAATTCGTTTTATCAGTTTATGGAAACCACAATAGATATACCTAAATATAACCTCAGCGAGGAAGAAGAAAAAAAAGAGATACTGCGGCAATACCGTGGTTTGCTACGTGTATTAAAACCCAAATTAAAACCCGGCGATAAAGAGCTTATACGTATTGCTTTTGAAATGGCTGCCGAAGCCCACAAAACCATGCGCCGGAAAAGTGGAGAGCCCTACATTTTACATCCCCTGGCCGTAGCAAAAATTTGTGTGGAAGAAATAGGGCTTGGTGTACGCAGTACCATTTGTGCATTATTGCACGACACCGTTGAAGATACAGACATTAGCCTGGAAGATATACAAAGAGAATTTGGCAATGAAATTGCAAAAATTGTGGATGGCCTTACCAAAATAAGTACGGTAATGGACACCAATACTACCCAGCAAGCCGAAAATTTTAAAAAAATATTACTTACCCTTACCGATGACCCCCGGGTAATTTTAATAAAGCTGAGCGACCGCTTACACAACATGCGTACCATGGACAGCATGAAACGGGAAAAGCAATTAAAAATAAGCAGCGAAACCGTTTATGTATATGCCCCACTGGCTCACCGTATGGGATTGTACAATATTAAAACTGAAATGGAAGACCTGTCCATGAAGTACATGGAGCCGGATACTTACCGTTACATTGCCCAAAAATTAAGCGATACTAAAAGAGAACGCACTAAATACATCAACGATTTTATAAGGCCGATAAAAGAAAAACTGGAAAAAGCAGATTTTGATTTCGAAATTTATGGCCGGCCTAAAAGCATCCACTCTATATGGACAAAGATGAAAAAGAAAGGCGTGAGTTTTGAAGAAGTGTATGATCTTTTTGCCATCCGTATTTTAGTAAACTCATCTGTTGAAAAAGAAAAAGAAGATTGCTGGAAAGTGTACAGCATTATCACTGATGCCTACAACCCATCGCCGGAAAGATTAAGAGATTGGTTAAGCAACCCAAAAAGCAATGGTTACGAAGCATTACACACCACTGTAATGGGACCGCAAGGTAAATGGGTAGAAGTGCAGATACGTACCAAACGTATGAATGAAATTGCTGAAAAAGGTTTGGCTGCACATTGGAAATATAAAGAAGGCGCTGCTGATGAAAGTCGCTTTGATACGTGGTTTCAGCAAATACGGGAAGCACTGGGCAACCAGGATACCAACTCACTTGATTTTTTACAGGATTTTAAAACCTCTTTTCTTGCCGAAGAAATTTATGTGTACACTCCAAAAGGCGATATTAAAATGTTGCCTGTTGGTGCTACTGCATTAGATTTTGCTTTTAATGTACATACTGCAGTTGGCAGCCGGTGTATTGGAGCCAAAGTAAATCATAAACTGGTACCCATTGGCCATAAACTCCGCAGCGGCGACCAGATAGAAATTATTACCAGCGCCAAGCAAAAGCCCAACCAGGAATGGTTAAACCTTGTTGTTACCACCAAGGCCAAAACAAAAATTAAAGACACTTTAAAAGAAGAAAAAAGAAAAGTTGCAGAAGATGGTAAATACATTTTACAGAAAAAATTAGATGCCATTGGTGGCATGATGACGCAACATAACCTTGAAGAGCTGGCATCTTTTTACAAGGTTAATTCTTCGCTTGATTTGCTGTATGAAATTGCCACAAAGAAGATTGACCTTAAGGAAATAAAAGATTTTACTGCATCAGGCGACAGGCTGTTTATTCCCAAGCCGGTTAAACACGAACATGAAGACAAACATGATGCCGACCATCATGCAAAACACACTGCAAAAAAAGATAAGGATGCAGAACTAATAATTTTTGGCGAAAGCAGTGATAAAATACAATACACGTTAGCGAATTGCTGTAAGCCCATACCTGGTGATGATGTGTTTGGTTTTGTTACCACCGGCGAAGGATTAAAAATACACCGCACCAATTGTCCTAATGCTACCAGGTTACTTTCTAACTATGGCCACCGGGTGGTAAAAACCAAGTGGGCAAAAAATAAAGAGATCTCTTTTTTAACGGGTTTAAAAATTATTGGTTTAGATGATGTGGGTGTTATTCATAAAATAACCAACCTTATAAGTGGCGAAATGAAATTTAATATTGCTGCCATGACGATTGAAGCAGCCGAAGGTATATTCCGTGGCAACATTAAAATATTTGTACATGATAAAGATGAGCTGGATGAACTGGTAAAACGCCTTGTTGAATTACCCGGTATTGAACGGGTGGACAGGTATGATACCGAATAGGCGGCGGACAACATCATTGTCGATTTAACAATTAGTTTATCAACACATACAACCATTTCTTATCAAAACACATCATATTTGTAATTCAAAAATTAAAAACTAAAAATCATGCAGGAGTTAATTAACCGCCTTACCGAAAAAGCAGGCATTAGTGCAGAGCAAGCCACTAAAAGCCTTGAAACCATAAAAGACTTTGTAAAAGAAAAATTTCCGATGTTAGGCGGTGCGGTTGACAATATGTTTGCTGCCGCTCCTGAAACTGTTGCTGCCGCTGCTCCCAAAGCAGAAGCTAAAAAAGAAGAAAGTGTAATGGATAAAATAAGTGATGTAATCCCAGGTCAGGCTGGCGAAAAAATTGAAGCCTTTGCAAAAAATGCGGCCGATAAGGCTGAAGATGTTTTTGATAATGTAAAAGATAAACTGAGTGGTATGTTTGGCGGCGATAAAAAATAATTTCCCTTGAAAATTGTACCAGCCCTGCAGTATAACTGCGGGGCTTTTTTTATAGCAGCCGCTTTGCTTTAAAGAAGCGGCTGTAAATTAGTTAATGCTATCTTGTCGCCGTCCATGTACCGGTTGAAACACCAGCATCTCCCACAGCAATGCCGCTTAAACTATTATCATTTACTTTAGTGCCGGTGTAGCTGGCAAGGCCAGAAAAGTTAAATACAAAATTGATGTTATTACCAGATGATGTCCATGTGCCTGCTTCAGTTCTGCTAAAGCTGCCTTCTACATAATCCCATTTACCATCTGCCTTTAAAGTGGCTGTAAAAGTTCCCTTGGCCATAGAGTCTGTGGTAAAATTGTAAGCCACCGTCCATTTACCATTGTAAGTAAATGCAACAGGTGCAGCTTTTTCCTTTTTACAGGAAGATAAGCTGAAGCATACTGCTGATAAAAACAACAGAAAAAATAATTGGCCAGTTCTTTTAATTTTTAGGAAATGTAACATTGGTTATAGTGTTTTTATTTTTTGTTATTTATTTAATGGTTTCCAGTTTTGTGTATCGCCTAATTCCACGTTGGGGTCAAATGCCGGGTTATTACTCATCACGTAACTGCCATCTCCTTTACTCCACGCATTGGTGTAACCGCTTGTTAATTCTATTTTATTACCATCAGCATCTGTCCAGCTATCTACACCACGCAAGTACTGGCCAAAGCCATCGCTATCTTTTGTGTAAGTGCTGTTACTGGCTGCATTTCTTTGTTCCCAATTGCGTATTATATTATCACCCATCTGTTGCTGTACGTCTCTTATTTCCTGTATATGCTTCCAGTTTTGGTCCTGTGCATTTTTAGTAACAGCTGCAAAAAAGTTTTGTACACCCGTCATCCATGTTGGGTTTATACGGGTACTGCTAAAAAGTGTACTCATTATTTTACGTGCCATTCCTTCATTGCCGGTTTTATATTTTAATACCATGCGCATACTTACATAGCAATAATAGTTGTGTGCCATTTGCCCTCGTGTGCCGCCCATGGTTACAATGGTTTGCATTACGGTGCAAAAAGCCAGTCCTTCTTTACCATCAGCAAATTGCAATATGCCTTCGGCTGCACTGCCCTTATGTGTGTATGCATTGTTGCCTGCACTTCTTGCAAGTTGTGTTTGCTGCATGGCACCGGCATCCATAAGCTGTTGTAAGGCTGTAATGGTTTGTGCATTTTTTACTGTGGCTTTTAAACTGGGTGCAAGGGCATTACTTATGTAACCTGCTGCATCTGATGGTGGTGCAATATGGCAACTGTTCCTATTAAAGCCACGTTGCATAGCATCAAGATAAACAGGATCATCGCTCCAGTCAAATTGTGTGGTCGGGTACATATTCAATTCATACTCCCCATCGGCAGCTATTGCATTTACAGATGCCTGTATCATTTCGGGAATACATTTGTTACTGGTATTCCATTGCACATTGCTGTTTACCTGCCAGTTGGCAGGTAATAAAAAAGAGCTTACCTCCAGCGGCTGAGAAAAACCCTGCTTATCTTCTACCCTGTGTCTTTTTAAAATAATGTAGTCTTTGCCTTCAACCATATTTGAAGATTTACCGGAGGATGAATTGCTTTTATTTTTTTGCGATGATTGTGCATTGCAGGAAAATAAAAAGCAAATACAACCTGCAGCAACTAATATTTTATTCATGATTAAAATTTAAAACTGATTAATATCCTGCCATTGATAACTTGAATTTTTAGTAATATCAAGTACTAAATCCTGCATGGCAAATACAAAAGGGTTTTCATTGCCAGATGGGTCAACACGGGAGTTAAGTAACAGCGTTACACAAACACCGTTTGCATTACGCATAAATGCAGCACGGGTGCCGGGCAGGCTACCATAGTTAAACCATATATTTTCCGCACTCCAAATACCAATACCACATGCATAGCTGCTGTAAACTGCCGATGGTGTTGTAAGTAAAGTAAGATTTGCTGTATTTAAAATATCCGGCCTTGTTGCAGCGCCATCAATAGCATTTATAAGTCGTATTAAATCGGTAGCAGTTGTTATCAATCCACCATCTGCATCCCGCCGGGGAAAAGCAATATTGTAGGTAAAATTTGCATCGTTGCCCTGCCCGTAATATGTAACTTCATTCTGTTTTTTCTCCGCTTCAGTTTTACCTGCTATATCGGTTTGAGTCCCTCCAATCGATGCCATTATATCTTCTTTAATATAATTGACATAAGTTTTGCCACTTATTTTTTCAATTATTCTTCCTGCCAAAACAAAATTTACATTGCTGTAATCATACACTGTACCGGGCACATTTGGGTTGGGCCTTGTATTAATTATCCAGTCAAACAACTGCTTGTATGTGTATGTGGGGTTTTGGTCTATTACATCCCCGCCACTTACTGCACCCCAGCTGCCACTTACATTTTGCAGTAAATGCCTTACAGTAATATTTACTAAATTTGCATTGTAGGATGCGGTGCCATAATCATTGGCTAACACCCCGCCAGTGCCAAAAACTTTTGCATCCAAATTCAATTTACCATCCTGCACCAATTTTAAAATGGCTACACCTGTAAATGTTTTGGATACACTTGCCAATCGGAAACGGCTTGCAGGTGTTACCAATTCTCCAGTGGTGGGATTAGCTTTTCCAAAGCCTTTTATGTAAACCAATTTACCATTTTTAGTAACGGCAAGCGATGCACCAGGAATATTGTAGGTACTCATAAAAGTGGTTATTTTACTGTTTACAGTTGCAATGTCTGTTTGTGTAGCTGGTGCTGTAGTGCCGCCTTTGTCGCTTTTTTTACAGGATGTAATAGAAAGTAATGTACCACTTAAAAGTAAAAAGGTGAATAGCTTATTCATTTTTTAAAATTTTTGTTTGCTGAGTTAAAAGTGAAAAGAAAAAAGCAAGAATAGAATACTCCATTTGGATAGATTTTAAAGATTAGTAACCGGATTACTTTTAATTATTGCTGAATAGTAGTAATTTGAATTAAACTATTTAAACCTGTACTAAAATGAAATGCTTGGCACTTATTTTATGGCTACCCTTTTTAGTTAATAGTAAAACCAGTATTGCCCAAACTCCCAAAATAGATTCGTTAAAAAAAATCGGGTATTCTGCTAATAATGTTAATACCAGGTTGAATGCAATTCTATTATTGTTAAGAGAAAGTGACTCTATGCCTTTTGAAGAGTGGGTAAAACTATTAAAGGACGCAGAAGAATTAGTAAACCAAGTAAATACTCCTGCGGCAAATTGTGCTTTTGCATTTAGTAAATCAAAATATTTTATAAATACCGGTAAGGCAGATAGTGCACGTAATTTAGTAACATTTACACTTGAAAAATACAAAAACGATAATAGTATTAAAGCACAATTATTATTACTTGAATATAAAATTGCAGCATTTCCGGTAGATGAAGGAAAATATAAGGAAGGTATTGAAGCAATGCTGACAATACTAACAAAAGCAGAGGAGCAAAAAAATAATAAAATATGGTGTTACGCCTGCAATAGTATTGGCTTTTGCTATATGGATATGGGCAGGTATCCCGAAGCTATAGATTGGTTTAAAAAAGTGGTAAACTTAAAAGCATTACCTAATGAAAGAATTCCTGTTGCAAAAGAAACAAATAATTTAGCTTCCTGCCTCAACAATATAAAACAATACGACTCTGCTTTATTTTACATTGACAAAGGAATTGAAAAAGCAAAAGCCGAGCAAAATCTCAGGGCACTTGCCAATGGATATAGCATAAAAGCAGATATTGTAATTAACATTGGGCAAAAAGAAAAGGCCGGGCCGCTATTAATGCAGGCACTTGAATTACGAAAAATAACAGGAAATGCTGATTTTGTAGCATCGGATATGGCGCAGCTATCTATATATTACGCAACAGTAGGCCAGTACGAAAAAGGAATAAATACTGCAAAAGAAGCACTGCAAATTTTTAATGATAATAATTTAGTTACTAAAACGATGTTTGCTTATGAAGCCTTAAAAATGAATTATAAAAATAAAGGCGATAATAAAAACTATGCGGTTGTACTTGAAAAAATGTTAGCATTAAAAGATTCGTTATACACAAACAACTCTGCCGAAGCACTTACCGAATTGCAACAGAAATTTGAAGTAGAAAAAAAAGAAAAAACAATTGCTCAACAAAAATTAGGGTTAGTAAAACGTAATTTTTTATTATATGGTGCCGCAGCAGGAACATTTTTATTATTATTTACAATTGGCTATCGCTTTAGAAAATATCAACAAAAACAAAAATTACTGGCCGAGCAAAAAAGAATACAAAGTGAAATGGCTGTAAAAGATGCTGAGGAAAAAGAGCGCAAACGAATAGCTGCAGAATTACATGATAATTTAGGTGTACAAGCTAATGCCATTTTACATAGCACCAGTTTATTGAATATTGAAACCAATAAAAATATTGTAGAAGATTTGCAGGATACCGCAAAAGAAATGCTGCTAAATTTAAGGGAAACATTATGGGCAATGAAAACAACAGATGTGGCTGCAAATGAATTATGGTTACGGATTATTAACTTTATGAAACAAATGGGCAGACATTATAGTACTCTAAATTTTAACTTAAAAGGTACACCACCAAATGATTATATTATCCCCTCAACTAAAGCCTTAAACATGGTTTTGATATTGCAAGAAACAGTTAACAATGCGGTAAAGCATGCCCAGGCAAAAAACATTACTGCCAAAAGTGTTGTAAAAAAAGATAGTTGGCACCTGGTAATTGAAGATGATGGCAAAGGGTTTAACTTAGAAAAAGCTAAACAAAAAAACGACAGCTATGGCTTAATAAATATGCAAGAAAGAGCAAAAATTGGCAACTTCGAATACACATTACTATCAGAGTTAGGTAAAGGAACAATAACAACAATTACTATTGAAAAGTAAAAATACCTGCCTGGAGTATTGTAAGTAGTTTAAAATATTTTCAAATTTGAATGATATGATAAGAGTAGCTATAGTAGATGACAAAATAAATAATCGAAAAGTTATTGCCGATAAATTAAACCGTAATAATTTTTTCACTTTGGCATTTCAGGCAGTTAATGGCGAAGATTTTTTATTACAAATAAGAAAGTTACCGGAGGAAGACCTGCCGCATATTGTATTGATGGATTTAGAAATGCCTGAAGTAGATGGTGTATCTGCCATTGGCACAGCTTCGGCTTTATACCCAAATGTAAAATTTGTTGTGCTTACTATTTTTGATGATGATGATAAAATATTCAGGGCTATAAGAGCTGGTGCCTGTGGTTATTTATTAAAAGAAGAAAGTGGGGAAGTAATTAATGATATGCTGATGAATTTGTGGGAAAGTGGTGCAGGTCCAATATCTCCCAGCATTGCTTATAAAATATTGCAAATGGTGCAACAGCCTGCTACTGCAAAACCAGAAAAAGAAACCGGCAATATTTTTCAACTGAGCGAACGTGAAAAAGAAATTTTACAACTGTTAAGCCAGGGGTTAGAGTATAAAGAAATTGGCAGTAAAATTTTTATAAGCCCCAATACAGTAAAAAAACACTGCATCAACATTTATCAAAAACTACATGTAAACAGCAAGGCGCAGGCATTGCGTATTGCTTATACCAGGGGTTTGATATAATTACTTTAACGCTTCTCTGCTTATTACTTGCTTTTGTATTTTACTGATACCCTCGCCAATGGTTCTAAGTTTGCTGTTTTTCTAATCTATAATGTAATATTTTTTCTGATCTTTACTTTCAAAATCAAAACCATAATTGGGAATAATTTTAGTACCCATTTCTTTATAAACTCCGTTTTTAGTAGGCAACCCGTTTTTAAAAATACCTTCATAATAATGGTTAGACTTATCCCATCGTCCTTGTGCATTGGGGATGCCGTTCTCTACATTGCCAGTATAGGTATGAAAATCTATTTCTATTTTTTGTATTCCGTTTGAAGTATTAGGCTCTAAGTTTCCTTTCAGTGCATTTTGATAATTAACAAATTTTTGCAATGGCTTTTTTTCAACATACGACCACATAAAAGCGTTGCCCAATGTTTTTAAATCTACTCCTTGTGCCTCAGCTAAATTCACCCACTGTTTTGCGGTTATGGAGTATAAATAAAACGGATATTCTCTTCTAATTTCCATTGCAATGGCATTAATTCTTTTATAAACTATATCGCTGATGTACTTTTTATTGTCTTTTTCTTTTTTGTATATTGGCGTTATTTCATTTGCTTTTGTTTGCAATATTTGTAATAACATATTAAACCTAAGTTCCTGGCTTATGCCACCACTGTATTGTTTTGCCAGGGTTACTAAATAAAAAGGGTTAAAGTTTTTTCTTGCTCTACCTGCTATATAAGCTCTGGTAAATTCGGGGTGTTTGTAATAAAGGTTTAAAAACTCATTTAATAATTCATTCTGTTCGTCTACTGTAGATAATTGAAATTGGCATTCTGCGTAGGCCATATCATTTTCTCCAGCACTTTCCCAATTTGGAAATCTTGCCCCAAAATAATAAATAAAAGCATTTAGCTGTAGCTTTTCTAATTCAACAATTTTTGAAGGAAATCGTTTTTTTAGTTTTTCTAACTCTGCTACACAGGTATTTGAAAATATGGAAGCATCTATCAGTCTATTTATACAAGTATCAAAATTGGTATTACCACTGTCGCTTTGGTGTAATTTTAATCTACCTAAAGCATATCCTGAATTGCTGTTTAACAATTTTGTGCCTTCATAACTATCAGCATAAGCCCATCGATAAAATTCTTTTAAATCCAGACTTTTTAGTATTGAATTAGCAATGTTTTTGTTGTACAGATCATTACAATATTGCAGCTTGGTATAATATCTGTTTAGTGCTCTTTGTTGTTGTTGTATTTTAAGCTTTGCATTATATTCCTGAGCTTCGCTTACTCTTAAAGCTTCTCTTTTTTTTTCACTTTCGGTAGGTATATATACTTCTTTTTTTTTGTACTCTGGTGCCAGTATTTTTACACTGTTTTTGCCATTATCATTAGGCAAATTATTATTGTAAACATTATTTAAACGTTCATTATCTCTTTTCATTTCCTCTTTTCGTTGCTCATTAGCACCGCCAACATATTGTGCATTACATAATTCATACAAATAAATTGTAACAAAAAGCAATAGAAATAGTTTTTTCATTTTGAGTTTTTAATTAAATTTATCTTAACGAGATTAATAATCATTATTACTTTGTTTAATCTATAGCTTTAAACATAAATTGAAAATGAAAACCAGGTAATAAATTGATATTTTTTTTACTTCAACACTTCTCTACTTATCACCAGTTTTTGTATTTCACTTGTGCCTTCTCCAATAGTACACAACTTACTATCCCTGTAAAATTTCTCTACCGGAAAATCTTTGGTGTAACCATAGCCACCAAAAATCTGCACCGCATCAGTACTTACTTTAACAGCCACTTCGCTGGCATAATATTTTGCCATAGCTGCTTCTTTGGTCATGGGCAGGCCATTCATTTTTAAGTAGCAGGCATTATCAATTAATAATCCGGCAGCAGCAATTTCTGTTGCCATATCTGCAATTTTAAAACTTATACCCTGGAAATTGGCAATGGGCTGATCGAACTGGTACCGCTCTTTTGAATATTGTACCGACGCCTCATAAGCTCCTTTTGCAATACCCAATCCCAATGCTGCAATGGAAATTCTGCCACCATCTAAAACCTTCATGCTTTGTTTAAACCCTGCTCCAATTTCACCTAAACGGTTTGCATCCGGTATCCTGCAATTATCAAAAATCATCTCAGCTGTTTCGCTGGCTCTCATGCCCAGTTTATTTTCTTTTTTTCCACCACTAAAACCCGGCGTTCCTCTTTCCACCACAAACGCTGTAGCATTATCTTTTGTACGGGGTTCGCCGGTACGGCAAATCACTACGGCAATATCTCCTGATTTACCATGGGTAATCCAGTTTTTAGTCCCGTTCAATACCCAGTCGTTACCATCTTTTACTGCCGTAGTTTTCATATTACCGGCATCGCTTCCGGTGTTGGCTTCTGTTAAACCCCATGCACCCAAATGTTCGACAGTAGCTAATTTGGGTAAATATTTTTTCTTTTGCTCTTCGCTACCAAAATTTAAAATATGCCCTGTACATAATGAGTTATGTGCCGCAAGGGATAAACCAATTGAACCGCATACTTTGGCAATTTCCTGTATAATAACATTGTATTCAAAATAACCCATGCCGCTTCCACCATACTGTTCCGGAACAAATACACCCATTAAACCCAGCTTGCCCATTTCTTTAAAAATGTGCAGCGGAAATTCCTGGCTTTCGTCCCACTCCATCAGGTGCGGTTTAATATGCTGCACTGCAAAATCCCTGGCTGTCTGGGCTACCTGTTGCGTAAGTTCACTTTGCTGAAAATTCATCTTAAAATATCTTTGAAATACAAACTTAAGGAATTTGCCCCTATCCTCCCGCCAAGGCGGGACAAGCTCTAAAGGGGAATTACAGCTTCTCGGGCTGAGCGTTTTTCATATTCATTGAACAGTTAAGTTATATAACACGAAATTTTTATTACTGTATAGTAAGATAAGGCGCCACTTTACCATATACTTCATCAGTAATCATCATTATCTTTTTTAGATCAGCAACCGATGAAAAATTACCATGCTGGTTGCGGTATTGTACAATAGCGTTGGCAATATTATAACGGATATAAGGATGAATTTTCATTTCATCTACAGTGGCCGTATTAATGTTAAACTGTTTAACTGCTGCATTGTTCAATACTAATCTTGATTTTATTTTGTTAAAGGTGGAATCGGGTAAACCAAAAGTTTCTGCTACCTGTTCTGTTTTATAAAAACCACCCAGTTTATCCCTAAAGTTAATAATACGCTGCGCCAGTTTACTGCCAATGCCGGGCAATGCAATAAGGACGGATGTATCAGCAGTATTTACATCAACAACAACATAGCTGCGTTCAGATTTTTCATAGGTTTTTGTTTCGTAATTCTTTGGCGGATAATTATTTTCTTTTGCCGCTATTTGCACATAAGGTATCAACCGCTGCACTTCATCTGCATGCAGCCCCCATATCTTACCAATATCTTCGGGCTTATAAAACCTGCCGCCTTTTGATAAATAATTTTGAATGGTGGCAATGGTTTTATCCCTCAACCCCAACCTTTGCCAGTCGGCAGCAGTAACTGTGTTGGGATCAAAATAAAAAAGTTCGCCTTTAAAATTTTTTGAGTAACTTTTTTCAGATGGCTGGTAATAATTTTGATAATTATCTTCATCAAAATTCCGTTGAGCAAACTGTTTTACTGTATCCTGCTGTTTAATTTTAAGTGCAGCTATTTCTTTTTTAAATGCTGCTGCATCAGCAGGCTTGGATTTAATGAACAAAGGGTATAAAAAAGGAAGGCTGACAAAAAATAAGATTAACAATAGCAGTACAATAGTACCCCGTCTTTCTTTTTTGGTAAATGTAAAATAATTAAATAGTATTTTCTTCCACATACAGCAACAGAATTGGCTGTAAAATAACTGATGTGGTTAAGGCTTGCAATACCCTAAAGTGGTAATTTTTCAAACACAAGCTCTAACCCATCCCATGCCAGTTCAATACCTTTTGGCAAAACAGCATTTACATCCTGGTGCCTGCCCAATTGATGGCTGATATGTGTAAAATAACTTTGTGTAATCTGCAGGCCCTGCACTTCTGCCACAGCTTCATCAAGGTTATAATGAGAGATATGTTTTTCTTTTCGCAGTGCATTTAATACCAATACATCACTTCCTTTTATCTTCTCCTGCTCTGCCACTTCTATTCTGTTAGCATCGGTTATATAAGTAAACCTGCCAAAACGAAAACCGAGTACAGGCATTTTATGATGCCATACTTCAACAGGCAGTACCGGAATATCTCCTATATAAAATGGCTGATCATTAATGGTAATCAAATTCAATTCCGGCACGCCTGGGTATTTTTTATCTGAAAAAGCATAAGCAAATTCTCTTTTCAATGCTTCTTCGGTTAAAGAGTTGGAATAAACCGGCATGGCTTTATGCTGAAAAAAATTAAATGCCCTTACATCATCCAGCCCTGCCACATGATCTTTATGCGGATGGGTAAATAATACGGCATCTAATTTTTTTACATTGGCCCTCAGCATCTGGTAGCGAAAATCCGGAGTAGTATCCACAACAAAGCTTGTGCTATCACTTTCAACCAAAATACTGCTGCGTAAACGTTTGTCTTTTTTATCAGCCGAGGTACATACTGCACAATTACAGGCAATCATAGGAACACCACTGCTGGTGCCGGTACCAAGAAATGTTATTTTTAAAGGAGGACAATGCACCCGGCAAAAATAGCGATTTGGGAATTAGGAATTTGTAATTGGTAATTAGTGTGCTGGATAAACAGAACAAAATTTTGAAACGGTACTTAAATTAAAGGAAGTCTGAATTGAAAACCCAATTCTCAATTCCAAATTACTAATCCCATGTTACTTTGCAGCCTCAAAAGCCATCACTTCATCATACATCTTCTGGCTTTCCAGTGTAAGTGCATCAAAATTTATTTCCAGCTGTGGTAACAGGTCAATCAATGTATTTATCCTGCCTTCTGTTTGAAAAAACTTATTAAGTACAATAACTTTTTTAGCTTGCAAAATACAATAGCCGCTTTGAAAATTTCCTCTTTCATACCGTATTACGTAGCCTACTTCTTCGGCAATACGTTCTATTTTATCTAATATATTTTGTGTGTATTTCATGCCCTCGAACTGTGAATTTTAAACAACACAAAAATAAAGGAGTAAAGAAGTTCTTTTTGCTATACTTATCAACAACTGTTCATAAATAGTTGTACAGCTCAAATAGATTTTAAATCATCCCAAATCTGGCAACTTTCAACAATAGTTTCAATTGTCAAAAAATCAATATCCTCATTAGCATCTATCGGTAACGGAATTTGAATTTTATCTGTTTTATTTAAGTAACATTTTCTACCGTATGAGAACCGCCATATTTGGCTGTTCAGCTGTGCAGTAATAAATAAAATTGCTTTTATACTCAAATTTTTATTCGGTCGACAGACAATAACATTATCCTTGGCCGCAAATTTATAAGTATGATAAAAAGAACTCATTGGCCAACTTCCGTCAGAAGCTATTGTGACACAATTTTCAAAAAGGTGGCTTTGAATATCAAAATGCCCCTCGGTACCATTTTCAATCGTCTTACAAGAAATCAATGGAATATTCCCTGAATCTAAATCGCCACTAACATGAATAAAGCCAGTATTTACATAAGTAAACAACTCCTTCAGCTTAAATATTTTGTATTTAATCTTTGAATTAAATGGTTTTGTTTTTTGCCCTTTAGCAAATTTCAAAAAAGGATTATTGATTTGCTTTGAAGTAATTAAAAATGAAATAAGCTCTCTAACTATTTTATCTGCTTCATTTACTGTTTCTGTTACAGAATTTAATCCTTCGTCTAAATATGCTTCGGGTATTAATTCTAATTGTCTGTCAGCAAAATCTATTGGCGAGTTAATATAATATTTTGGCTTATTTGCTTTAAATTTTTCTTCTTTTATTGACTTTTCTAAATACGGCTTTATCGCTTGAAATTCATCTGCTGTTTTTGGAGAAGTTAATCGTTTACCTTTACTTTTTACAAAGCCATCATAATTGACTTTAGCCCAGAATACATCTTTATTTTGTGGGTGCGGTGAACCTTTTTTTATAAAAATTCCAAGGGTTCTAACTCCAACAGGGTAAAATAAATCTTCCGGGAAAGTAACTACTGATAATACAGTGTGATTTTTTAATAAATAATCTTTACGCCATGATAGTTCTTCACCACCTTTTAATAAAACAGACATTGGTAAAATTGCAAAAAGGATTCCATCATCTTGCATTTGATTTAAGGCTTGCTGAACATAATGGAATTCTTTCTTTTGACCGCCTTTCTGTGCAAAAGGAGGATTCATTAATACTTTTGTAATAGGAGGGATTCGTGTCTTTCTTTCAGTATCTAAATATTCAGCAATTGAAACGCTGTTTTCGTCAGCCAAATTCAACCATTTATTAAAACAGTTTCCTTCAATGATATTATTTTTACCATCGCCCCTGAAAATCATATTTACTAAGGCAAGGGCAACAACTGGGTCTTGTTCCTCAATTCCATAAATTCCGTATTTTTTAAACAACTCAAATTTTTTGTCATTCTTGCACTTTCTTTTCACCTCATCTAAAGCAGCTACTAAAAATCCGCCAGTACCGCAAGTTGGGTCAAAAACTAAGTCATTTTCTGTAATATCTAAAACCTCAGCCGCAAATCTTGTC
Source organism: Ferruginibacter sp. (assembly GCA_043769035.1). Lineage (GTDB taxonomy): Bacteria > Bacteroidota > Bacteroidia > Chitinophagales > Chitinophagaceae > Ferruginibacter. The sequence goes on along the minus strand of JAYVJU010000208.1, from coordinate 5,889 downwards.
AAGTGGCGTGGAGTTAGTACAATACCAATTTCTTTTGCACCGTTACCATACTTCAAAAACACTTCATAAAACTTACCTAAAACATCTTTTCCAGACTTCATGGCAGATCTTATATTGAGTTCCAGTAATTCCTGTATCGTTCTTATGATTGCCCCCTTAAACTTAACATGGTTGTCTTCACTTGAAGGCAAATCAATTTTAATAAACCTTGCAAAATCATGTTTATTATGCTTTTTTAGCATTAATTCAACTCTTGCATTTATTGACTGGATTAAAATACTTGGATTAACTGACAAGTCAATGTTTGAACCTTCTGCTAAAGCTAAAAGCAATGCAGAAATTACTCTTGCACGGTAGTCTTTGTTTATTGCACCGTCATGCAAAATTTGATTTATACTTTCGGCAGCTTGTAAAAATTCTTTTTCATCAATTTCAAAATCATGAATTGTTGCGCTATTTGTTTCAAGAATTTTATCGATTTGTATTTTAGACAATAAACCAGTAACCTCAAATTCATTTTCAGTAATTACTTTCCACTTCCCATTTTCTAAATATTTACTTTTAGCGACAAAGCCTTCCTGGTCATTACCTGCAATACCAGTAACAAACAGGGTTTTTACATGATTGTCTTTACTTAGTAAATCAGCATAGTCTTTTTCTGCTTCTTTTAGAGCTTGCTCCAGTTTTGCCCTTGAATTTTTTGCTTCAATAATATATAATACTCCTTTGTTTACTTCAACTACATTTTCAGGTCGTTGATTTTTTAAATACTTTGCAACAGTTGGGATATTCTGGGATTCTTGTTGAGTAAATACTTGTTGCTTCAACCACCCTTTTTTTGACACAAGTTCATTAAGGATATAGTTATAAGCATGGACTTCTGAACGTTTGGCAGGCATAGCTTCAAGATTTGATGCCCAAATATAACAAGAGTTCGTGGGAATACTAATATTATTGGCAATTTTTATTTATGAGAGCCTTAAAAATTACTGGCTTGTTTTTATTTATTCGTCATCCTTATCACCGGCACAATCATCTCCTCTAAACTTACCCCGCCATGCTGAAAGGTATTTTTATAATAGTTTACAAAATGATTGTAGTTATTGGGGTAGCACAAAAACAAATCGCCTTTTGCAAATATGAATGATGAGTTTACATTGGGTACCGGCAAACCTGCCTCCCGTGGATCCCTGAAAGCCAGCACTTCTTTTGCCTCGTAATTTAAATTGCGGCCATGTTTATAACGCAGGTTGGCCGTGGTTTGTTTATCTCCAATTACTTTGGCCGGTGTTTTCACCCTCACACTGCCATGGTCAGTTGCAACAATCATCGTTATTTTTTTATCGGCAATTTTTTTAAGTGCTGCATACAAAGGCGAATGTTCAAACCAGCTTGCAGTAATGCTGCGGTAACTGGTTTCGTCGCCGGCCAGTTCTTTCAACACTTCCATTTCGGTACGGGCATGGCTCAACATATCTACAAAATTGTAAACAATAATATTTATATCATTCTGCAACATGTTGTGGATATTATCCACCAGCTTTTGTCCATCGTTGTTATTGGTGATCTTGGTGTAGGAATATTTTAAATCTCCTTTACCAAGGCGCTTTAACTGGGCTTTAAAAAAATCTTCTTCAAACATATTTTTACCACCTTCTTCATCATCATTTTTCCATTGCACCGGAAATTGTTTTTCAATATCTACCGGCAGCAGCCCGGCAAAAATTGCATTACGGGCATATTGTGTGGCAGTGGGTAATATCGAATAAAAAGTTTCTTCTTCATGAATACGGAAACTTTCTGCAAAAATGGGCTGTATGGTCTTCCATTGGTCAAACCGTAAATTATCTATCAGCACAAAAAATAAAGGCGTGCCTTTTTCCAGGTGCGGAAATACTTTGTACTTCATTAAAGTATTACTCATTATTGGCGCTCCTGTACTTTTTGGGCCAACCCACGAAGCGTAATTTTTAGAAATGAATTTAAAAAAATCGGTATTGGCTTCGCTTTTCTGCGACTGAAACACTTCAATCATTTCAGGACTATCGCTCTTCTTCATCTCCAGTTCCCAATACACCAGTTTTTTGTAAATATCCATCCACCCGTTATAATCAGGGTTATCGCTTAAAGCCATAAACAAACTGCGGAACTCCTGCTGGTATGCGGATGTTGTTTTTTCTGCAACCAATCTTTTATTGTCAATCAGTTTTTTCAAACTCAGCCAAACCTGGTTGGGGTTTACCGGTTTAATTAAATAATCGCTTATCTGGCTGCCAATAGCTTCATCCATCAAATTCTCGGCTTCATTTTTTGTAATTAACACCACGGGCAAATTGCTATTTACTTCCTTTATTTGCTGCAAAGTTTGCAGTCCCGTTAACCCCGGCATACTTTCATCCATAAGCACTACATCCACTACATTTTCTTTTACAAATTCCACTGCATCAAAACCATTGGTTTTGGTTTGCACTTCGTAGCCTTTATTTTCTAAAAACATTATTTGCGATGTAAGGCTGTCAATCTCATCATCTACCCAAAGTATTTTTGCTATGCTCATACCCCTATCCCCTAAAGGGGAATTTGATTTATTAATTATAAAATTTTGTTTCCAACATTATCTCATTATTTAACATCGTTGTGAACTTGTTCAGTTGTTCTTTTCTTTTAGTAAAAGGAAAGAACAACCTCACTTGTACGCCATACCTTTATTCAGCTTTTACCGCAGCGTATGGTTGTATTCAAAAATGAGTACCTGGTCTATTTCTACAAATTTAATTTTTTATATCAATGATGGAGTGCTTTATTTAGCTTTGTACATCTTTTAACAAATAGCAATGCTTTATAAAGGCAATGCTTATTACTTTCAACTAACATCTGTCAACTAAAATGCCTTTCCGCAAAATAATTAACGATCCCATTTACGGATTTATTACCATCGATGATGAATTGATCTTTCAGATCATTGCACATCCATACTATCAAAGATTACGCCGCATTAACCAGATGGCAATGGCTTACCTGGTTTATCCCGGTGGCGTACATACCAGGTTACATCATTCATTAGGCGCCTATCACTTAATTTACAATGCACTTAATGAGTTAAAAAGTAAAGGTGTGGATATTACTCCACAGGAAGAGCAAGCCTCAAAAATCGCCATTTTATTACACGATATTGGCCATGGCCCTTTTAGCCATGCGCTGGAGAATGTTTTGGTTGAAGGAATGCATCACGAAGAAATTTCGCTGATGATAATGAAAGAACTGAACCAGCAGTTTAACGGGCAGCTGCAATTGGCGCTGGATATTTTTACCGGCAGCCACCCTAAAAAATTTTTACACCAGCTCATCAGCGGCCAGCTTGATGTTGACCGTATGGACTATTTAACCCGTGACAGTTTTTTTACCGGCGTAAGTGAAGGTGTTATTGGCTACGACCGTATTTTAAAAATGCTTACTGTACACAATGGCGAATTAATGGTGGAAGAAAAAGGTATTTATTCCATCGAAAAATTTTTAGTATCCCGCCGCCTTATGTACTGGCAGGTGTATTTACATAAAACAGTTTTGTGTGCCGAGCAAATGCTGCAGCGCATAATTAAAAGAGCCAAACAAATAAAAGCTGTTGCTGCTTTGCCGTTAAACAAATTTATTAACGAACCCATTAACAAGGTAACAATTGAAGAGTTTTGCGGATTGGATGATTATGATGTACTGGCGGCAATTAAACTCTGGAGTACCCATGAAGATATTATATTATCAACCCTGTGCAGGGGAATTATCAACAGGCAACTATTAAAAGTTAAGTATTTTGGCACACCTGTTGATAAAAATCTGCTGGAAGAAAAAACAAAGGAAGCCTGTGCCAAGCTTAATATCAGCGAAGCAGATGCTCACTGGCTGGTATTTACCGGCGAAGCGGTAAGCAGTACGTATAATTTTGAAGACGAGCACATTTATATTTTATTTAAAGACAACACAGTTAAAGATATATCTGAAGTTGATAATGCCCTTATTAACCAAAATTTAAAAGGTAAGGTTAAAAAATATTACATTTGTTATACAAGAACTTAGTTAATGGCTAATAGTTTATAGCGGCATATAATTTGCAGATACAACTTGCTAATTGCCAGCCATGAATTATCAACCATCAACCCCAAACTAAAACATGCAATTTTCTGCAACACAAATAGCGTTGATGATTGGCGGCAAGGTGCAAGGCGATGGCGATAGCGTTGTTGATTCATTTGGCAAAATAGAAGAAGCACAGGCCGGGCAGCTGGCTTTTTTGGCAAACCCAAAATACGAAGAGCATTTATACAGCACCAAAGCTTCTATAATTATTGTAAATGAAACACAGGAACTAAAGCAACCCATTGCAGCAACATTGGTACGTGTGCCCGATGCCTACCTGGCTTTTGCTTCTTTATTAGATAAATACCAGCAATTAAAAACACAGCAGTTAACCGGCATTCAGCAACCGGTTTATATAGATGCTACTGCAAAAATTGGCGACAATGTTTTTGTTGGTGCCTTTGCTTATATAAGCGAAAAAGTTATTGTAGGTAATGGAGTAAAAATTTATCCCAACGCTTTTATAGGTAATAATGTTATTGTGGGAGAAAATACCATCATACACCCCGGTGTAAAAATTTATCATGATTGTGTGATTGGAAAAAATGTAGTGATACATGCAGGTACCATTATTGGTGGCGATGGATTTGGCTTTGCGCCTATGGCAGATGGTACCTTTAAAAAAATACCCCAGCTTGGTAATGTAATTATTGAAGATAATGTTGAAATTGGCTCCAACACCACAATTGACAGGGCAACAATTGGCAGCACATTAATTAAAGCAGGTGCAAAACTGGATAACCTGTTACAAATTGGCCATAATGCCGAAATAGGTAATAACACCATTATTGCTGCACAATCGGGCATAAGTGGCAGCACAAAAGTTGGTAATAATGTTATGATTGGCGGGCAGGTTGGTATTGTAGGACATATTTCGATTGGGGATGGTGCAAAAATTAATGCACAAAGTGGTGTAAGCAAATCGTTGGGGCCAGGTAAAACAGTTACCGGTTCGCCTGCTTTTGAATTTACAGCTGCATTACGCAGCCAGGCCGCAAGCCGCAAATTACCCGAACTGGAAAAACGTATTTATGAATTGGAGAAAATTATAAAAGAGTTGCGTATCAATAGTGCATAAAAATCTTTTATCTACCCATGAAAGAAGCAGTAATTAGTTTTTTAGAATTAATTTATCCGTTAACGCCTGAATTAAAAAACTGGCTTAAAATACATTTAAAAGAAAAGCAGTTATCTAAAAAAGAAGTTTTTCTTAAACCTGGTGATATTAGTAATAAAATCTCTTTTATTACTAAAGGTCTATTGCGATCTTATTATATCACTGATGAAGGGATAGATACTACAGTATGGTTTATGAAAGAGGGCGATGTTACAATATCAGTTAAAAGTTTTTACGAACGAAGCCCAAGTTTAGAGTTTATTGAAGCAATAGAAGAAACTACCTTGCTATATATTACTTATGATGAATTACAGAAAGTATATCTTTTATTTCCAGAATTTAATATTATAGGAAGAATAGTAACGGAAAAATATTACGTTCTTTCCGAAGAGCGGCTATTGGGTATCCGGAATAAAAAGGCTACAGACCGGTATAGTTTTTTATTGAAGTACCATCCCGAAATAATACTTAGAGCCCCTGCACAACACATAGCTTCATACTTAGATATTGATAAAGCAACTTTAAGCAGATTAAAATCAAAACACTAGTGTCCTGTTAAATTAGATAAAAGTTCTTTGAAATTCTTAATAGACTTGAATTTGAGCCGAAAAATAAACGGTGACGATTTGGATTGAATTCAG
>JAYVJU010000207.1:0-6463 GCA_043769035.1 Ferruginibacter sp. | reverse complement strand
TGCTTATACAGAAGAATATTTAGGCAGAGCAGACGCAAGAGATATTGAACATTTCAACCCTAAACTAAAGGGTGAAGGTGGAGACAGTTATCAAAACTGGTTTTTAGTTAAACATCAACCTAACAAAGAAAAATCAGCAAAGTGGGATAAATTTCAGCCGGTTTTACATCCTACCGCAGAAGATTTTGAGGCAAGAGTAATTTATGATGGGGGAGATTACAGGGTAAATTCTGATGCAGATATTGAAGCAGAGCATCTGATTGAATTATTAAATTTAGATGATGCAAGTTTAGCTGACGAACGAAAGAGATATATAAAGCGCAAAAGAGATGAAATGGATAAATATGAAACCGATGCCAAGACTTTCTTCCAGGATTTACTTGAAATAAGTCCTAAACAAATTTCTTATTTAAGAGCAATAGATGAAGAGTTTAATATTTCAATTGTCGAATTGATTGAAGGTCGATTTACTAATTAATTTGACTTTTATTATTCCTTGTTCCTGATATACACCAACTTTATCCCCGCCTTATCCGTTTCTCTTTTATCAATTTCAAATTGCGGTAAGGATTTTATCAGCGGCGTTAATTTTTGAAAGCCATAATTCCTCGGATCGAAGTTGGGTTGTTTTTTTAAAACGAGATTGCCAACATCACCTAAAAATGCCCAGCCATTTTCATCGGCCAGATCGTTAATGGTATGTGCAATTAATTTCAGGGTTTCTTTATTTACCTTTTCTACAAAACTTTTGGGTTTTGGATTAGCCGCTTTTGTTTTAACTGTTGCCGTTTCTTCAGCCTCGGCTTCAAATACCGGAATAATTTCCATGTAAATAAATTTATCGCAGGCTACAATAAATGCGTTGGGTGTTTTTTTCTGGCCAATGCCAAATACTTTCATGCCTGCTTCCCGTAATCTTGTTGCCAGTCTTGTAAAATCACTATCGCTGCTTACGATGCAAAAGCCATCAGCTTTGCCGGAGTATAAAATATCCATGGCATCAATAATCAATGCACTGTCGCTGCTGTTTTTGCCGCTGGTATAACTATATTGTTGAATAGGCGTGATGGCGTTTTCCAGCAATACATTTTTCCAGCCGCTAACGGTGGGTTTTGTCCAGTCGCCGTAAATACGTTTAAAAGTGGGTGTACCGTATTTGGCAATTTCTTCCATCACGCCTTTTACATTGCTGTAAGGCACATTATCTGCATCAATTAAAACGGCAAGGCGAATATCTTTCTGTATTTCCATGTTTTGTATTTCAAATACAATTTACCTCTTTTAAAGGATTTAGAGGACAGTAAATTAATTGCCCCGATCCTTTAGGTCGGGGATAAAGATTGTTTTTGTTTTTCGGCTTTAGCCAAATTGTACTTTGTGCAATTTGGCTAAAGCCGGTGCAGTTTTTTATTTGTAACCCCGACCTAAAGGATCGGGGCAATTAAAAAACTTGTTGTGCAGCAACAAATGTTTAATGCTGGTTATTTTAAACAGCATGCCTGCTCATCATTTTTGCAATGCCTGCAAACAATACCGCAATCACTAAAAAAGCAACTGTTACCATAGCACTGTTTATTACTACTTTTTCATAACCTAAATCAATAACATTTATAAAAGGATAAGGGTACCATGCTGCAAAGCTGCCCCGCAATAAAGTATAACCTAAATATACCAGCGGGTAAATCAGCCAGGGTAAAATGTTTTTCCATTGTATGTTTTGTTTGGGTACAAATTTTATCCAGAAAAAAATAAACAGTGCAGGTATAACGGAATGCAGTAATTCATCCACCAGTTTTGCCAGGCCCTGCGGTGCCCATTGAAAACGCAGGATAAGATTGTAGATCAATCCGACAATAGTAATGTAAACAGCCGTGGCAGTTAATGTTTTTGGCCTTGTTAAAAAATGGCCGTTTTCCGAAATGCCTTTTAAGCAAACCATTGTAAGGCTGGTTGCAACTAGTATATTGGTAAGAATAGTAAAGAAACCAAAATACCGCAGCAATGTTTCAGGAATGGAGGCGGTGCGGTTAACAATAATCAAATACAATTGAAGGATTAAAGCAATCCATCCAATAACAGCGGCAATGGCTGCAAACGTTTTTGTTGAAAGCATATGCAAAGTTTCTGTTTACTAAAGTTATAATTAAATCAGTAAACAAAGGGTCATCCGCCGATTACATTTACCACTTCAAACTGTTCATTCATCACCACCATTGCAGCAACAGCACCGGGTTGTATTATGCCATATTCATTTTCAATTTTCATTACCTGTGCAGGGTATAAGCTGCACATGCGTAATGCTTCGCTTAATTCAATGCCGCAGTATATAACTAAATTTTTAACCGCTTTGCTCATGGTTAAGGCAGAGCCGCTGAGTATACCATTACTGTCGTATTTATCTCCGGCAAAATTATGCGGATAGTAACCCGTAGTAGTTTCAGTAACAGCATCCGTTATTACAAACAATCTTTCTTTCATAATTTGTTTAGCAATGCGTACCGCTGCAAAACCAACATGATGCCCGTCGGGGATAATGCTACTCATAACAGAAAGGTGATTCAATACGGCACCAACCACACCGGGGCTGCGATGTTGCAACGGGCTCATGGCATTGTATAAATGTGTGGCGGTGGTAATGCCGTTATTAAAAGCATGGGTTGCTTGTTCATACGTTGCATTGCTGTGCCCGGCAGAAATAACGATGTTGTACGAAAGAATTAAATCAATAATCTGCTGGCTGCAAACTTCCGGCGCCAGGGTAATTATTTTGATAACGCCTTTTCCGTATTCCAGTAAATGCCTAACCTGTTCTGTTGTTGGCGAATGAATACAATCTTCTATGTGAGCACCTTTTTTTGCTGCACTGATCCATGGGCCTTCAATATGTAAACCTAAAACTCCTGTGCCGCCATCGTGCCAGTAATCTTTTACAGCATCAATGCATTTATAAAATGTTTCGTAAGGATGTGTGGCCACTGTGGGCATACAATAAGCAGCACCACCGCTGCGGCAATAATCAACCAATCTTTGTAACGCATCTTTCTCTGGATATACAGCAAATAATTTTTCTCCGGCGCCGTAAATCTGCAAATCGATAAATGCCGGTGCTATAAATGCGTTGGCGAAATGTGTTACAGTTTCTTTTGCTTCAGCTGAAGGAATGATTGCTTTGATGCGGTTGTCTTCCACAACAACAGCCTGATTTTGTAACCATTCCTTTCCTGTAAATATTTTATCGGCGGAGAAGATTTGCATGTAGTTATTTGAGAATTATTCTAAGAAACTGGTTCTAATTTTTCGAGAAACTTATTGAACTCAATAGGATTATTAAAATAGAAAGTTATTCCTGATACTGTTTTCTCCTTAGCGTTATAGCCAAGATTAATTGAAACCCAATCTTCTTTCGTGCATTTGCATAATCCAGTTGAGCAGCCATGCAATTCGGAAGAATAGACACCTTTTTTAGTATGTACGCTTCCTCCTGATTTAAGAATGCCGGTTTTATTTACGTGATTATATGTCCATTTTTTTATGGTCATTTTGATTTTATTATAAAAGATGTCCGATATTCTCTGCTCCTGAATGTAAAGCAGCTTTAATTATTTCTTTGTATCCAACTTCAACAACATCTTTAAAAAGTTTTATGCCACCTTTTTTTATTTTAGCAAATATCTTTGCTACTCGTTTTTTTGTAGCTCCTTTTGAAATGTTTTGAATATTATCTTTTAACTCAGATGTTTCCTTTAATATTTCTTCAACTATTTCAGTTTGCTCTTGATTTTTGAGTCTCAGTTCTAAATCAACGATTGCATTGTATAGTGCGATTTGCTTTTTCGTTTCATAAGGGTCAGCGTCATCATCTTCATCAACAAATTCAAATTCGGTGAAGAATTCATCAGTATATTCTTTTAAAAAAGGCTCTGAAAGGAGCGTTCGATATTTATCAAGTTCTCTCATTATTTGAATCCATCTTTGGAAAACAATAGGTATGCTTTTAGCATCACCATGAGATATTTGTGTTTCAAAACTTAACTCATTCGCAGGTTGTAATTTGCAGGTATAATTTACTGTTCGATTTTCTAGGCGAGGATTCGTGATAATAAATTCAAAACTTTTGTTGTAGCTATTTTTAAATTGCAGAACATCTTCATGCTTTTCATCGTTCCTGAATATAATGTCTGTATTTAGTTTATACAGCTCTTCAAATTCTTGTAATAATTCATGAACATTTCTTAAAACTGTAAGTGGAAGTTTGTGTATATTTTCCTGAGTCATACATCTAAGGTATTAAAAAAAGGGCAACTATTTAGCTGCCCTTTTAATATCAGTAAAAAGAATTTTACATCCCCATTTTCTTTTTCAAATTAGCATCAATAGCATCTAAAAATTCTTCGGTGTATAAATAATGATCACCATGATTTACTTTATTACCGTGAATACAAACGGCAAGGTCTTTAGTCATTTTACCACTCTCCACTGTTTCAATACAAACCGCTTCTAAAGCCAGGCAAAAATCTATCAGCGCCTGGTTGCTGTCTAATTTACCACGGAAGGCAAGGCCTCTTGTCCATGCAAAAATAGAAGCAATAGGGTTGGTAGAAGTGGGTTTACCTTTTTGATGGTCACGGTAGTGGCGGGTAACAGTACCATGCGCTGCTTCTGCTTCCATAGTGCTGCCATCAGGAGTAACCAATACAGAAGTCATTAAACCTAAGCTGCCAAAACCTTGTGCAACAGTATCACTCTGTACATCACCATCATAATTTTTACAAGCCCATACAAAATTGCCATTCCATTTTAATGCACTGGCTACCATGTCATCAATCAAACGGTGTTCGTAAGTAATGCCGGCTTCAGTATAAGCGGCTTTAAATTCATTTTGATATACTTCTTCAAAAATATCTTTAAAACGGCCATCGTATTTTTTAAGAATGGTGTTTTTTGTAGATAGGTATAAAGGCCATTTTTTGCTTAGCGCCATATTAAAGCAACTTCTTGCAAAACCATAAATACTTTCGTCGGTATTATACATGCACATAGCAACGCCATCGCCTTTGTAATTGTACACTTCAAAAGTCTGGGCTTCGCCACCGCCTTCTGGTGTAAAGGTCATGGTTAATTTTCCTTTGCCTTTAATTACAGTATCAGTAGCACGGTACTGGTCGCCAAAAGCATGACGGCCAACAATGATCGGCGCTGTCCAGTTAGTAACCAACCTTGGTACATTTTGCATTACTATCGGCTCCCTGAAAACGGTACCATCTAAAATATTACGGATGGTGCCATTGGGGCTCTTCCACATTTGTTTCAGCTTAAATTCCTCCACCCTTTGTTCATCAGGTGTAATGGTAGCACATTTAATACCCACACCGCAGGCTTTAATGGCATTAGCGGCATCAATTGTTACCTGGTCGTTGGTTTGGTCACGGTATTCCATGCCCAGGTCAAAATACTGAATGGGGACATCCAGGTAGGGAAGGATCAGTTTGTCTTTAATAAATTTCCAGATGATACGGGTCATCTCGTCGCCGTCCAGTTCCACCACCGGATTAGCCACTTTTATTTTTGCCATAATGCTGTTTTTTTAATTGATTGCAAATGTAAATCATTCACCCTATTATTTTAGTATGATTTACGGAAACGTTATCACAATTGAATTAAGCCTGCAAGGTTTAAAGATAGCTGCGGAGCAGCTATCAAATATTGCCACTGAGGCACTGAAACACTGAATTTAAAAATGTATTTTTCTGTGCTTCTGTGCCTCACTGGCAAATAATTTCTCAGCGTAGCTGAGGAAATTTATTTCTACAGTCCGCTGCTTTTCTTTAGCGTAAAATCAGCCGTTACCACACCCATGTTATTAATAATTTCGTCTCCAAATTCACTTGTTTTTAAAAGTGTGGCACCCGTCATCAGGTTATAAAAATCGATAGTTACCCTTTTACGCATAATGGCTGCCTGTAAGGCTTCTGTTATCAGGTCCGCAGCTTCTTTCCAGCCCATATACTCCAGCATCATGCAGCCGCTTAGTATTACAGATGATGGATTCATACTATCGGTACCTGCAAATTTTGGAGCCGTACCGTGTGTGGCTTCAAATACGGCATAACCGGTTTTGTAATTAATGTTGGCACCGGGTGCAATGCCAATACCACCTACTTCTGCAGCCAGCGCATCCGAAATATAATCGCCATTTAAATTTAAAGTGGCCACTACCGAAAACTCTTTGGGTGCAATTAATATCTGCTGCAAAAAATTATCGGCAATAATATCTTTTACCAATAGTTTTCCTTCGCTTAATGCTTTGCGCTGCACTTCGTTGGCATGTGCTTCGCCGTGTGTTTTTTTAAGTTCATCCAATTCATCCCAGGTAAAAGTTTTGTCGCCAAATTCCTGCCTTGCCACTTCGTACCCCCAGCTTTTAAAACCGCCTTCGGTAAACTTCATAATATTGCCTTTATGC
>JAYVJU010000206.1:0-14998 GCA_043769035.1 Ferruginibacter sp. | reverse complement strand
GGCTGGTTTAAACAGTAGTTTCATAATTGATAGTTTGTTTCAAGATGCAAAGCCTTTAGCAATTACACAAGCCTTTGCTGTTAAAACAAATTGGTTTTAGAATTATTTAACAGTTTTATGCTGCGGTTAACTTTTATTAAAGTGGTTTGCCTGCTCAATAACATCCATTAACTTCACATTGCCAAAAGAACCGAAAAAGGATTTTATGCTGTTCAACCGAAAAGATTTATCTAACGATGCTTTAATTGATCTCTACAAAAGCATTTTGCTGCCCCGTATGATAGAAGAGAAAATGCTGGTATTACTACGGCAGGGAAAAATATCAAAATGGTTTAGCGGTATCGGGCAGGAGGCGATATCGGTTGGTGTTACACAGGCATTACAGCAGGATGAATGGATAATGCCGCTGCACCGCAACCTTGGTGTATTTACCGGGCGCAATATGCCACTGCGTAAATTGTTTATGCAATGGCAGGGCAATAAAGATGGTTACAGCAAAGGGCGTGAAAGAAGTTTTCATTTTGGAAGTGCAGCACATCATATTTGCGGTATGATCTCTCACCTTGGTCCGCAACTGGCAATTGCAGATGGGGTGGCATTGGCGCATAAATTAAATGCTTCGTCAGGCTCAGCATTAAAAGTTGCCGTTGCATTCAGTGGCGATGGTGGTACAAGCGAAGGCGATTTTCATGAAGCACTTAATGTAGCCGCAGTATGGGACCTGCCCGTTATTTTTATTATAGAAAATAATGGTTACGGATTAAGTACCCCGGTAAGTGAGCAATACCGTTGCTTTAGTTTGGTAGATAAAGCTAAAGGTTACGGTATGGAAGGCATACGCATTGATGGTAATAATTTACTGGAAGTATATGATACCATAAAAGGGGTAAGAGAATATTGCATACAAAATCAAAAACCGTATTTAATAGAATGTACAACTTTCAGAATGCGAGGGCATGAAGAAGCCAGTGGTGTAAAATATGTACCGCCCGAATTATTTGAACTGTGGGCAAAGAAAGACCCGGTAAAAAATTATGAGCAATATCTTGTTGATGGAAATATTGTAACGGCACAACAAATTGAAAGCATAAAAAACGAAACCAAAGAATATATTGAAAACGAATTACAGGCGGCAGCAAATGCTCCTGCTTTAATTGCTGATACAGAAGAAGAACTGAATGATGTGTATGCTCCTGTTGTGAGTCGTCAGTCGTCAGCCGTGAGTAAGCACTTAGCGGCTGAAAGCTTTAACACATCAGCGAAACGCTTTCCACCAACAGATGCCAATACTCACCACTCACCACTCACCACTCACGAGCAACGTTTTGTAGATGCCATCCAATCTGCCCTGAGACTTTCTATGCAAAAACATCCCAACCTTATTTTAATGGGACAGGATATTGCGGAATACGGCGGCGCTTTTAAAATTACCGAAGGTTTTGTACAGGAGTTTGGAAAAGACAGGATACGCAATACACCCATTTGCGAAAGTGCTATTGTTGGCGCTGCATTAGGATTAAGCCTGGAAGGTTACAAATCAATAATGGAAATGCAGTTTGCCGATTTTGTTACAGTTGGCTTTAACCAGATCGTTAATAACCTTGCAAAAATTTATTACCGCTGGGGGCAAAATGCCGATGTGGTTATTCGCATGCCAACAGGTGGCGGCGTTGGTGCAGGGCCTTTTCATTCGCAAAGTAACGAGGCATGGTTTGTACATACACCGGGATTAAAAGTGGTGTATCCATCAACACCTGAAGATGCAAAAGGATTATTGATTGCTGCTATCAACGATCCTAACCCGGTTTTATATTTTGAGCACAAGGCTTTGTACCGCAGCATTAGCGGACCGGTGCCCGAAACTTATTACGAAACAGAAATTGGTAAAGCAAGAGTTGTAGATGAAGGCGATGACATTACTATTATTACCTATGGTGCCGGTGTACACTGGGCAATGGACTATGCAAAAAACAACCAGGATACATCTATTTATATTTTAGATTTAAGAACATTGCTGCCTTTGGATTACACGGCAATTGCAGCAGCTGTTGCTGCTACAGGCAAAGTATTGCTGCTGCATGAAGACACATTGGTTGGCGGTATTGGTGGCGAAATAGCCGCATGGATTGCAGAACACTGTTTTGATTATTTGGATGCGCCGGTAATGCGTTGTGCATCGCTGGATACACCCATTCCTTTTAATTTAGAACTGGAGAAAAATTTTATGGCCTATAGCAGGCTGGATGAAATGGTGGAGAAGCTGATGAACTATTAAATTAATTAAACGTTTTTTATCCACCTCTTTATTGTATGAAAATAAATAGACCGCTCTACTATGGCAAGCATTTCCATTGACAATATTATTGATGCTTTCATTTACCACAAACCCGAATTGAAAATGGAGGAGATTAAAGCCTATGTTTTTGAAAAACGTGGTAACACTTTTGAAGGCTATAAAACATTGTACTCTTTTCAGCAAACTGTTCAAAAAATAGTAGAGACACATTGCCCAACAAGGAAAGGTTACAATGGCAAGCCAGTTTTTGAAAGCCCTGCGACAGGATATTATAAACTTTCAGACAGACAGTTTTGGCTTGACTTATGGGAAGTTGAAACGATAGATGAACAAATTTTAAAGCTTACTTCTGACAATCAAGTTCAAGACTTAGAATTAACTACAAGGACACTTAGAGAAATTAACATCATTAATCGTAATAAAGACCTTGTAGCTAAACTAAAAACCCTTTACGACAATACATGCCAAGTTTGTAGTACTAAACTAAAAATATCAGAGAATCTTTTCTATTCAGAAGTGCACCATATTAAATCATTAGGAGACCCACACAATGGCCCGGACAAAGCAGCTAACATGATTGTAGTTTGCCCTAATTGTCATGTTCTGCTTGACTTTAAAGCAATCGAAATTTTTAAAGAAAAATTAAATATAAAAGAACCGCATAAAGTTGACAACATATATATCGACTATCACAACAATGGAGGATTTTAGGGATGTACACACAGTGCGTAAGCAAACTATTTCCTTACTTCAGTAACAACTAATCTTCAATAACCTAATCAAAAAAAGATTTTATAAACGTTGGTACAGCTCTTTTTTTAGCTACCTGCTCATAAGCATATGCAATGCTTATTAATTTGGGCTCGGTATAAGCGCCACCAAAAAAAGAAAGGCCAACCGGTAGTCGGTGCGTCATACCACAAGGCAGAGAAATATGTGGATAGCCGGCCATTGCTGCAGGCTGGGTTAAAAAATCTTCGCCCCAGCGGTCGCCATACATCATATCAATACTGCAACTTGGCCCCATGGTAATACCGGCAATAGCATCCAGTTTATGTTCAGCAATAACAGTATCTATAATTTTTCTTGATGCATCACGACCCTTGCTTAAAGCTTCCAGGTATGCGGCACTTTGTAAGCCGGTTTTCTTTTCGCAGTTTTCCAGTTGCTCCTGTTTAAAATAAGGCATGGCTTTTTCCTCATTGGTTTTATTAAATTCAATTACATCTTTTACGGTTTTTATTTTTATGCTGCCACCGGCAAGATATTTATTTACGCCATCTTTAAATTCGCATTGCAAAATCTCGAGTTCGTATTTGCCCAGGGCATTTATTTTTTCTACGTAATCAATTTCAATAATATTAGCACCTTGTTGTTTCATTAAAGCAATAGCTTCATCAAGTAATTTATTTAAGTTTTGATTGGTGCTTTTCTTTTTCCTGTCCACGCCAATATTTTTTCCTTTCAAACTATCAGCAACTAAAAACTTTGTATAATCAGGTTCTGCTTTTCCAGTACTGTTTGCTGTAATAGTATCGGCATCATCTTTACCAGCTAAAGCGCCTAATAAAATAGCGGCATCTTTTACAGTTCTTGCCAAAGGGCCAGCGGTATCCTGCGTAGCAGAAATAGGAATAATGCCGGAGCGGCTTAATAAACCCACTGTTGGTTTTATGCCCACCAAACTGCATACCGATGCCGGGCATGTTATTGAACCATCTGTTTCGGTACCTATGGCAACAGCACAAAGGTTGGCAGCAACTGCAACACCGGAACCGGAGCTGGAGCCACATGGATTATGATCGAGAATATAGGGGCTTTTAGTTTGCCCGCCGCGGCTGCTCCAGCCCGAACAGGAATTGTTGGAACGGAAATTTGCCCACTCACTCAAATTTGTTTTTCCTAATAAAACGGCGCCGGCCGCTCTTAATCTGGTAACGATGAAGGCGTCTTTTTTTGCAATATTTCCTTCCAGTGCCAATGAGCCGGCGGTGGTTTGCATTTTGTCGGCAGTATCAATATTATCTTTTATTAAAACAGGAATGCCATGTAACGGCCCTCTTAGTTTACCTGCTTTTCTTTCTGCATCCATAGCATCGGCAATGCTTAACGCATCCGGATTAAGTTCAATAACTGCATTTAATTTTGGCCCTGCTTTATCAATTTGGTTAATACGATCTAGGTACAATTGTGTTATTGCATGCGAACTTAATTCTCCTGCCTGCATTTTTTGTTGCAAGGCATCAATTGTAATTTCATTCAGCACAAAACTATCGGCTGCTGTGGTTTCAGTTTCAGCCTTTGCTTTATTTTCTTTTGATGCTGTTTGATTACAGGCAGCAAATGAAAGTGCTGTTACAGACAGCCCGGCAACAGAACTGTTCTTTATAAAATTTCTTCTGTTCATAATGCAGTTTTTATGTATGACAAATGAAAGATAAAAATGTTGTGTACCCGGATCTATTCTCCAGGATGATAATTTTTTTCTGCATGTTGCAGCACATCTTCTTTATAAAACAATATATCTTTAAAAACACCTTTACTGTACATTGTTCCCTGGTCGAAAAAATGTTTTGAATTTGGGTTGCCGCTTTCGCCACCGGCCAGTAAAGATTTTGCTTTTATTTTTTTACCAAACTCAACAGCACAAATAAAACTGTTACCATGATAACCATATCTTTTTTTTGTGCCAGAATAAGTGCGGCTGCTATAAGAGGGTAGCATACCCCAGGTGGAAGATGCAAACGCAACCGGTATGCCTGGCTGGCTGTCGTCAAATTTGTTTTCAATGTCGTTGTAGATCCGCTGAAAGCGGTTTATTTCTCCCCAGGCAATTTGCCAGTTGCCAAAATTGGTTTTCAGGTCTTTAATAACAGCAAGCATCGGGTAAACCAGTTCATCAACCGTTGCATTGGCAGCAAAGTATTTTGTTTTTTCAACCTGGTCATCTGTGCCTTTTACCTTGCTGATGAGCGGCGGCAATTTTTCTCCCCACATTACAGCCAGCGTGGTGGCAACAGAATTTTCGCTGCAGCGGTAATCCCAGTTTTTTAAAATAGCAATGGCTTCTTTCAACGGAGTAAATAAAGAATCGTTGACTGAAATATTTTTCTCAAATGAACTTATAAGTGCAGGCACCAAAACTTCAAAAGCAGCAAGCCTTGTGTCATAACCGGCTTTAATTACTTTATCAAGATCGTATTTCTTTTCTTCATCCAATACCCTCACTGCATTAATGCCACGGAAGTTTTCTCCGTCGGGTGCCAGGTAATTTGCATAATCAGATTTTTTCGGGCTGAATTTTCCAGCAGCCGTAAAAGGAGTAGCGTTGCAGTTTTGCAGCCAGCCGTTTTGCGGATTGTAAATATGTACACTTTCATCTACAGTGTGATAACCTTTCCATTCGGTAGCAGGTTTTGTTCCATCAACGGGTTTGCTCCAATCGTATTTTGCATCACGCCTTGGTAAAAAGTTGCCATGCCAGTAAGCAATATTCCCTTCAGCATCAGCATACACGGTATTATTGCTGGGGTTGGCACCCATGTCCATTGTTTTTTTAAAATCAGCAAAGCTTTTTGTTTTGGTACGCAGCCAGCTTTGCATAAAACCTTTTGTATCCCGGTTGTTGTGGCGTAAGCTCAAATATTGTCCGTCACGCTTTGCCATAATGGGTCCGTGATGTGTAAAGAGGGCATTGAATATTTTTGTTTCAAAACCATCGCCGGCACGTTTAATTTTTATGCTGATCTTTTTTTTAATAACCGGTTTCAGGTTGCCGTCGTATTCATAAAACCAACTGCCATTTTTTTTGGTGAGCTTTTCAATGTACGCATCTGAAATATCTACCTGGCTCGATGTGTGCATCCATCCACCGTGTTCGTTAAAGCCCTGGTAAATGAAGGGTTGGCCCCATGTAACAGCACCATAAGCATTTAAACCTTCCTTACTAACCATGTGTACTTCTGGACGAAAATAAAATGTTACATGCGGATTGATGTATAAAATGGCGTTGCCACTTTCGGTGATTGTTGGCGAAAAAGCAAAACCGTTCGATCCTGTCAATCCCTCTTCAACAAATGTTTTTTTTGCAATCACTTCATCTTTGCCTGAATAGAAATTCTTTAATTCGTCAACAGCAATTCCTCCTGTGCTTATAGCGCCAATGCTTCCATCTGTCCACAGCAAAGGGTACCAGGGCTGAAAGCGGCTGAGCAATGCCGGTTTTACCTGAGGATTTTTGTAGAGATAATAATTGATACCATCAGCATAACCATTCAAAATCTTCTTTAACCAACCTGGCGCATTTGTATAATCTTTAATGGCATCAGCCGAATCAATCATCAGCCGGATCAGTAAATCATTGTACAAATCTTTTTCGCCGTTTACTTCAGATAAGCGGCCCAGTTTTTCAATGTAATTCATCTCCACCCTTTTAAAATCATCTTCACACTGGGCATATAGCAAACCAAAAACTGCATCAGCATCTGTTTTTCCGTAAATATGCGGAACGCCCCAGTTATCTCTTATAATATTTACCTGTTGCGCCTGTTTTTTAAAACGGGAGATTTCGGTTGCAGAAAAATGTTGTGCAAAAAGCTGACAGGGAAGCAATAGAAAAAAAAGTATTTTCTTCATAGCAAAAATTTATGTTTTAAAACAACCTGTAATCTGCCTGTTAATGTTTATTTCTCCGCTTAATAATTCCACCCGATGCATCTTTTATAGTATTGGCAAAAACAAATGCGTTGGGGTCAACTTCGTAAACAAGGTTTTTTAATTTGCGTAATTCCAGTCTTGAAATAACTGTAAAAATAATATCGCAATCGGCACTCACTTCAAATTTGCCGGGTAAAAATCCACGCTCGCCTTTATACACGGTAATGCCCCTGCCTAATTTATTTACCAGCTGGTATTTTATCACTTCACTTTTTGCAGAGATGATGGTAACACCGGTATGTGCCTGTATGCCTTCCACCACATAATCTATACTGCGGGTGGCAGCAAAATAAGTGAGTATGGAATAGAGTGCTGTTTCGATACCAAATTTAAAAGCAGCAATAGTGAATATTAAAATGTTTAAGCCGAGTATAATTTCTGTAATGGTAAATGAAGTACGCTTTAAAGTATATAATGCCAATACTTCAATACCATCCAGTGCAGCGCCGGCCCTCATTACCAAACCAATGCCAATACCAAGAAACACACCACCAAAAATAGAGATCAATAATTTATCGTTGGTTAAAGCAACATCGGGCAATAGCCATAAACAAACACCCAGCAACAATACACTGATGAATGTTCTGAACGCAAATTTTTTGCCTGTGGTAAAATAGCTGATTGCAATTAATGGCAGGTTTAAAACAATAATAACTATGGCTAAATTAAAATGGTATAACTCATGCAGCAATAAAGAAATACCGGTAACGCCACCATCGAAAAAATGATTGGGTACTAAAAAACCTTTTAAGGCAAAGCCTGCAATAATTACGCCTGCAACTACAAGCAATATATCTTGTATAATTTCAAGCGGACTGCCTGGCTGGTGATGAGAAATTGAAGTAGCCAGTTTTGCCTGCAGCGTCCGCAAATTTTCCTGTTTTTTTTCTTCTCTTTCGTTGATGGCGGTTTGGGTAAAATACTGGTGTGCCGTTAAAAAATCCACCTGCCTTACTTCCCATTCGGTTGTTGTTTTTATAAGGTCGTTTTTTTTAAACTCGTTATATAATTTTTCCGCACTCTCTGTATAAGCATCGCTGCCCAGGTAAAATAAATCAGCATCACATAATAACCGGCTTAAGTGGTCGGTTGCAGATTGCGGCAGTTTTGTGGCTATTATCATGCGGCAGATACTGTCGATCTGTTCAGGAGTATAATCATATTCTGGCAAATGTTTACGGGCTATTTTACAACCGAGTTCTTCATGATCGTGGTGGTTTTGCAAAAAACCAGCATCATGAAATAAGGCAGCGGTTTTTAATAATACCAGTTCATCGCCTGTAATATTTTCGCCGGCAGCCAGGTGTTCTGCGGCAGCAATTACATTTTTAGTATGCTGCACATCGTGGTAAGTAATATAAGAAGGTAAACCGGTTTCTAATTTATTTATAAGAAAGGCATACACCCGTTCATACTGCATAAAATAATTTTATAAGATCAATTAATTAAGCACTTCATACAATATTACTTCTGTTGCTTTATTTTTTAATGATGCAGGGCCAATTTTTTTACAGTTGAAAGATTGCTTTACTTTTTCGTAACAGGCTTCTGTAATCACTATCTGGCTGTTGTTTGCAGCTCCCTGTAAACGTTGTGCGGTATTTACAGTATCTCCAATAACGGTATAATCGAGCCGCCGTAATGTGGCCGAGCCAATATTGCCCGATATCATTTCGCCACTGTTGATGCCAATGGCAACCTTTGGCGAAAAATGATGTTCGGCCGGCAGTGAATCAATTTTATTTTTTATGGACAGGCTGGCATCAATGGCACGGTCTAAATGATAATCGCCTTTAAATACTGCCATAATGCAGTCGCCAATAAATTTATCAACGATACCATTTTGTGCAATGATCTCTTTTACCATTACATCAAAATAGCGGTTCAGCATTTTTACCACAGTATCCGGTGTTTCTGTTTCGCTGATGGAAGTAAAGCTGCAGATATCGATGAAAGCTACAGTTGCCTCAATATTTTCATTGTCGGTTAAAGAAGCTTCATACTCCCTGGTGCCCATAAAGCTCAGCACATTTTCATCAACATACATTTTAAGAATATTGTTTTCCTTAATAGCTTTTAAGGTTTCCCGTATTTGTTTTACATGAAGAATGGTTTTTTCCATGGTCAGCTCCAGGTCTTCAAAATTTACCGGCTTGGTAATAAAGTCAA
This sequence comes from Ferruginibacter sp., assembly GCA_043769035.1. GTDB lineage: Bacteria > Bacteroidota > Bacteroidia > Chitinophagales > Chitinophagaceae > Ferruginibacter. The sequence goes on along the minus strand of JAYVJU010000206.1, from coordinate 5,817 downwards.
AAGCGCCACGGTTCATAGCAGTGCGTATATTATCCATATCGCCGTAGGCAGATACCATTACAGCTTTTATCAGTGGGTTGCCTTCCCCCAGTTTTGTAAGCAGGGTAAGACCATCCATTTCGGGCATATTGATATCGCTCAGCACAATATCCACATCAGGGTTTTCCTGTATTTTAATTAAAGCATCGTTACCATTTATAGCAAATACAAATTCATATTGCTGCTCCCTTATTTTCTGGCGAAACTTCTGCCGTATCAATGTTTCCAGATCCGTTTCATCATCAGCCACTAAAATCTTTGTCATACGTTTTTGCTTTTTAGTTTTTCTTTTAAGGCGTTAAAGTCAACAGGCTTGGTTAAAAAATCATCTGCACCCAGCTTCATGGCGTGGTTATAATTTTCATCATCACCATAAGCGGTAATCATCATTACAATGGGGGGAGGCTTTTCGTATTTTTCTTTTATGTGCTGCAGTAATTCCAGTCCGCTCATACCCGGCATGTTAATGTCCGAAAGAATGAGTACGGCTTCATGTTCGTGCAGGTTCATAAATTGCAGCGCTTCTTCGCCGGAAAAAGCAAACACCAGTTCCATTTCGCCGCTCTTTATCTCTTTACGAAAGCGTTGCTCAAATAATACCTGTACATCTTTTTCGTCGTCAACTACTAAAATTTTCATTTGCTTTGGTTAAGGTTTATTTTGGTAAGATAATAATAAATGTTGTTCCGTCGCCATCTTGTGTTTCCACTTTCAGTTCTCCGCCATGCGCTTTTACAATATCATAACTCAAACTTAAGCCTAATCCTGTACCCTGCCCCGTTGGTTTGGTGGTAAAGAAGGGTTGAAAGATTTTGTCAAGTATTTTTTGAGGGATGCCGTTGCCGTTGTCTGCAACTTTTATTTTGACCTCACCCCGGCCCTCTCCAAAGGAGAGGCTTGTGCTAACCGTAACTGTAGGCTCATATCCGGGAATATTTTGCTTCTGTTTTTCGTTTGTTGCATAAAAAGCATTCGTAATTAAATTCAATATTACCCTTCCAATATCCTGCGGAATAATGTTGATGTTGCCAATGGTTTCATCAAAATCTGTTTTCATCGTTGCGTTGAAAGATTTGTCTTTTGCTCTTAAACCATGATAGGCTAAACGTAAATATTCATCGGCCAGTTTATTAATATTAGTTGGTTCTTTAGTGGCGCTGCTGCTTCGGCTGTGCTGTAACATTCCTTTTACAATATCACCTGCTCTTTTGCCGTGGTGGTTTATTTTTTCTAAGTTTTGTTTTAAGTCATTGGCTATTTCTTTTGCATCTCCTAAATTTCCTTTATCAATTTCTGCATTCATTTCATCTATCAGCTCAGTGCTTACTTCACTAAAGTTATTAACGAAGTTCAAAGGGTTTTGAATTTCATGCGCAATGCCTGCAGTGAGTTCACCGAGCGAAGCCATTTTTTCAGATTGAATGAGTTGGGATTGGGATAATTTCAGATCTTCCAATGATTGTTTTAATTCAGCTGTCCTTTCTGCCACATCCTTTTCCAATTGGATCTTTTGCTGTTCTATCAATTCACTTTTTTCTATTTCTTTTTCCTTGGCAAGACGTTCATTATCTAATTGTTTTTGTGCATTTTCTTTCCGCATTATATTATACCGCATAAATAATATCAAAGAAAAAAATAGAACAAACCAAAAAATACAAAGAGTTTCAACTGTTCTGAAATTATTTCCATAAAGCCATTTGATAAAACCGATAGGCAACGGCTTATCAAAGTCGTCACCAAACCAACCTATTACTCCATACAAAAACAACATTGGAAATGCGCCCAGCAATACAAGCCTTGTATATTTGTCTTTTTTTCTAATAAATAGCAGGAGTGTAATTAGCAATACCAGTGGTATAAACGTGGTGAAAAACTTCCAAACTATCATGATGCCGGCAAATCGCTCTGGAAAATAAAAGCTAGATAACATCCCGGCTGTATTTATAGCTATCCATGTTATGGCTATTGCAACGAGGAATCTATCCCAATTTTTGTAGTGGATAAATGTTTTTAAAAAATGCCGCACAAAAGAAATAAGGAAAAAATATATAAACGCCCATGAATAACTTATAAAGACTACATATCGTACAACTAGAGGAGACTCTCTTTGAAGATAGCTATCTAAAATATTATACATCCGGATGGCACATAGGAAAAACAAGAAAAGCGAAAAAAAGAGGTACGACCGCTCCCGGACTATTTTAAAAAAAATAAGGTTATAAAACAAGGCTACAAGCATGAACCCAATCATAAAGGCTTCTGTAAGCTGAAGGGAACCATACAACCGGTCTTCGTTATGTACATAATCAACATATTCCTTCTTAATTATTTTTTCTGTGCTTCTAAAGTGAGGATTCATACTATAATTAGTATCTCTAAGTCTTTCCCTCCTGTCATAGATCGTTATCTCTTCTCCTGGCATTAATACCAGCGGAATATAACCAGCTCCAGACATTTTTAGTCCATCCCGGTTATCCCAAGCTCTTGCCATTCCCGTATTGTATTGTACCCATAGGCTATCTGTTTTTTTTACAAATACATCGTAATAGTCCACAGCAGCAGTCAAAGAAATTTTCGCCGGATAAGTCATTATATTTTTAAGGCGATACCGATGCCAGTATGTATGAATTGCGTTGGTATCAATCCCATCTGCTTTTCCCCCTTTACTGTGAAACTTATCAACTAAAGGTTGCCTGGTCACATCAGCCAAAGTCCATTTACCTTCCTTATCTTCCAGGCGCTGAAAATAAATGGCATCAAATTTTTCAAGAACTGCTGTATCCGCCTTTATTTCATAAACAGGGGGCCACGGAGTTTGAGCTAATAAAATATTGGTAGAGAAAAAGCAGAAAATATATATAAGAGTCGCTATTCTCATCATTGATAAATTTATTTATTTGAGTTTATAGGTAGTTGAATAATAAACTCACTTCCCTCACCTTCTTTTGTCTCCACTTTCAATTCTCCTCCATGTGCTTTTACAATATCATAGCTTAAAGATAAACCTAAACCGGTGCCCTGCCCCGTTGGCTTGGTGGTAAAGAAGGGTTGAAAAATTTTGTCTAATACTTTTTGTGGAATGCCGTTGCCGTTGTCTTTTACGAAAATTAAAACTTTATCACCAGACTTTTTTGTACTTATTGAAACGGTTGGTTCGTAGAGCTGTCCGGCTGAGTCCTGAGCTTGTCGAAGGGCCGAAGCCTTCTTTTTCTCATCCACAACATAAAATGCATTGGTGATTAAGTTTAAAATCACTCTCCCAATATCCTGCGGAATAATGTTGATGTTGCCAATGGTTTCACCAAAATCGGTTTTCATAGTTGCATTAAAGGATTTGTCTTTTGCTCTTAATCCATGATAGGCTAATCGTAAATACTCATCAGCCAGTTTATTAATATCTGTTGGTTCTTTAGTGGCACTGCTGCTGCGGCTGTGTTGCAACATTCCCTTTACAATGGCATCGGCTCTTTTGCCGTGGTGGTTTATTTTTTCTTCATTGCTGATTACATCATTGGCAATTTCTTTTGCATCAGCAATATTCCCTTTATCCATCTCGTCTTTCATTTCTAACAGCAATTCTTTATTTACTTCCGAAAAATTATTGACGAAGTTTAATGGGTTTTGAATTTCATGGGCGATGCCGGCGGTGAGTTCGCCAAGGCTGGCCATTTTTTCTGATTGAATGAGTTGCGATTGGGTTTGTTTCAGCTGCTCCAGAGTATTGATCACCTCGGTATTTTTTGTGGTTAAACGGGTATTTGATCTTTGCTTGCTCCTTATAGCAATACCCAGCGTAATTGCAAAAAGTGCCAGCAGGGCTGTAATACCAAATAAGTAGTACCTGATTTTTTTATTACCCTCGTCCTGTGCTTTCAGCAGCGCAATATTATTTTCATTATCCTGCATCTTTTTTTCAATATCAAAACTCAGAGACCTTGCATTTTCAGCTTCCTGAGCCAGCCTGTTTTTTATCCCAAACAATTCCTGTTGCGTATTAAAGCCTTCTTTATACATTCCTGCAGCGGCATAGGCTTTTGCCAGCAGCTCCAGTTCGTTTATAATGGCAACCTTTGCCGTAATTGCTCTCAGTTCCTGTATCTCGGGTTGTAATAATTGAATGGCAAGTTGAGGATTATTTTGGCGCAGCGCAAGATCGGCGGCATAATAATCAGGGGTTAACTCACCCCATGGGCTTGTAAGGCCAAGGCGTTGTTCATCCTTAAGCATTTTAGCTTTGCTGATATAATATGCGGCAGAGTCTTTTTTATCTTTACTTAAAAAATCTTTTCCTTTTTCTATATAATACCAGGCATATTCAAGCGGTCCCGTTTTATATATACTTAAGAGTTCAAATGCTTTATCATAATAGTATTTACTGCTGTCACTCTTCATGAGTGTTTTTACCTTGGCCATTTGTAAAAAAAGGTATGGTGCATCAACGAATAGCAAGGGTGAATCCAATTTGTTGAATTGGTTTATAGCAAGCCTCAGGTATTTTTCAGCTTTTTCAGGTTTGTTATCATCCCCCATATTACTTCCCAATATCATCAACCTGTTTGTTTTTCCAGATATGCCCAATAAACCAAAAAGCGAATCTGTTGCCGGGTTATCATCAAGAAAACTAAGCGATTTTAAGAGGGAATATTCAGCTTTTTCCCAAAGGCCGATGCGATAATAAAAGCCAGCCAAAGCACTATATACTGTGGCTGCTCCATCACGGTCGTTCTTATTAATAAAATAGTTACCGAGGTTAATATAATATTCAATCCCTTCATATAGATGGGTACTGTTGCGGAAGGGGATCCTGGTTTGCCTGAGAATATGAAGGAATACGTTTTTGCAGCCGGTCGAATAAGTGTCTTTATTTTTTTCAATATAATCCCTGCCAAATTTTATTAAAGCTTCATTTGGCATACTGTCTAAATTAAAATGGCTCTTATAAAAGGTTGCGAAGAGGGCACAATATTTACTTTCGTCTAAAACAGTCTGCAGGCGACCCAGTTCCAACATAATGGGTTTGTTTTCCAGCAGTGCTTCCTTTTTATTTTTTTCCATCAATGCTATTGCACTGTCATAGTAAATGTTGTATTTGCTGTCTCCTCCTTTTATGAGTGTAAGCTGGTTAAGAATAGAATCGGCATAACTGCTTTGCCGGGCAAAACCTTTACCGTTTATTAAAAACAATAAACATAAAACCGGCAATATTTTTAAACGATGCATATAATTGATTTAACCTGTAATAATTTATTTAAAATTTAAACTGGTAGCTGAATAATGAATGTAGTTCCTTCCCTTTCTATTGTTTCCACTTTCAGCTCTCCGCCATGTGCTTTTACAATATCATAACTCAACGATAACCCCAAGCCTGTTCCTTGCCCGGTGGGTTTGGTGGTGAAGAAAGGTTGGAATATTTTGTCTAATATTTTTTTAGGAATGCCGGGGCCATTATCCTTTATGCTAATTAAAACTTTATCACCCACCTTTTTTGTACTCACCCAAACAGTAGGATTGTGTTTGTACTCAGGGTCCAGGAACCCCCCTTCGGGGGGCAGGGGGGCTGCATAAAACGCATTGTTAATCAAATTGAGAATAACTCTTCCAATATCCTGCGGAATAATATTGATGTTGCCAATAGTTTCATCATACTCTGTTTTCATGGTGGCATTAAACGATTTGTCTTTTGCTCTTAACCCATGATAGGCTAACCGTAAATATTCATCGGCTAATGCATTGATATCTGTTGGTTCTTTTTTGCCACTGCTGCTGCGGCTGTGTTGC
>JAYVJU010000205.1:0-14277 GCA_043769035.1 Ferruginibacter sp. | reverse complement strand
TTTACAAATGAAACATTGCTTCCATTGGTATTTTAGTTTTCTACAACTGTGGATTAATTAAATAAAAAAAGAGACTGCCCTTTTGAGACAGCCTCTTTTTATTTTATTCATTCCCCTAACCCAATTGTTTCACTTTCAATTTTCCACCAGGGTAAAGTTTTACCTTTTTTTGATTTAGGCAGATTGTTTTGAAAATTATCTTCAATTTGCTGGTTAAAATTGAGAGAAATTAACGCATTGGAATAGTCATCTCTATTTACAGAAAATAGAATTTGATTATCACTCGAATTATTAACTGTTTTAGACCAGTAAATAAATTTATAAAGTAGATTGTTTAAGTCTAAATTATAATTCATATAAAAATCCATTTTTTCATTTTTTGAATCAAAAAATACAGGCAAACTAACAAAGCCCTTATTTATAAAAGGAGCAAATTGATATGTAATTTTACAACTTACCCAGTCTTTGTTTTCCATATTTTGCAAAACTGATGTAATTTTTTCTTTTAAAATATCTATGTTCATTTTTAAACCAGTTTTAGTTTATGTGTGACCAATGCTTGTTTACACCATTTTTTAGCATCAGCATTACAAGTTACTTAAAACGCACTTCCATCATTAGTTGAATTGCCTACCATCAGAACCCAATCACCGGCGTTTTAATATCATGGTAAAATAAAAAGGTCCATTTTTTTTCCTGCCCCTCCTGCCACCATTGCTGGCGCAGCTCCATACATTTTTTTCCGTCGTAATCGTACTTGGCAACAAAACGGCTTTTCATTTGCTGCAGTTGCGGCGCTACATCGCCGCCAAAAAAAACTGTCTCACCATCTTCTTCAATCCAGAATACCTGGTGGTAAGGGCAATGTGCACCTGTTACTTCGTATTTAATATAGCCGTCAATGTGCCCATTACCCTGCGTAAAAATCACTTTATCTGAGTTACCCAAAATTTCAAACTCATCCGGTGTGTAAGACGGTTTACCCTTTGCCATTGCAAAATCAAACTCATCTTTATTTACATAATAGGTTGCGTTGGGAAAGCTGATGAATTTATGATGGAGTATTTTATCTTCTTTGCTTACACCGCCGCTATGATCTTTATGTAAATGGCTCATCAATACTTTGGTAACATCCATGGGATTAATACCGTTATCCAGCAAATTCTGGTGTATTTGTAAACTACCCTCTTTATTACTGAAGCCTAAACCGGCATCAATTAAAAGAACATCGTTTTTGGTTACAATGCAAAAGGGTTGTATCTCTACAAGCAGGCTGCCTACAGGCCTTGCCTGCAAATCATCTTCATCTTTATTAAAAGGAATAAACTGTTTGGTAGTATCAATCGTAAATGCGCCTTCGCTTAGTGGGATAATTTTCATGTTGCCCCCTGGCCCCCTAAAGGGGGAATTTGCACCCTGTGTATTTACAGAGTAATGTGATAAAATAAGTTTGGTTGCAAAAGTAATTGAAAAGTTGTTGTACCCATCAGGTTTTGCTCCCTTCAGGGGTTGGGGGCATCTCCTTAGCGCAACACCATCTGCCTGTCTTTATCCAGTTTAATTAAAATAAAAATAAGAATGGTAAAAGTTATTAAAGAAGAGCCGCCATAACTTAAGAGCGGCAGTGTGATACCGGGAGATGGTGCCAGCCCAATGGTCATACACACATTTAATGCCACATGAAAAAACAATATACCCGCCACACAATAAGCATATACCCGGCTGAAAGTACTGCGTTGCCTTTCTGCTATAAAAACTATACGCAGCATTAATCCAAAATACAGCAACATTAAAACCATGCAACCAAAAAAACCAAAGCTTTCGCCAACAGAAGAAAATATGAAATCGGTATTTTGTGCCGGTACAAAATCGCCACGGGTTTGTGTTCCCTTCATAAATCCTTTACCCCAAAAGCCACCGCTGCCTATTGCTATTTTAGATTGCTTTACGTTATAACTCTCTACCTTTTCGCCTGAATTTTTTTTAACCGTACCAAGCTTAGCAAATTCTTTTTGAATTTCTGCAATACGTTCCGGATCCTTAAACTTGTAATCATCAATACCAAAAGTTGAAAAAATACGCACTACCTGGTGTGGGCGCAATACCTTTTCAAATAAAGCCGGCACCAAAAATTTTTGTACCCCAACACTTAAAAGCCATATGCCTGCAATGACTATAAAAACAGATTTATCTCTTTTTATTTTTCTGCGGAAAGAATAAACAGCAAGCGCTGCAATAACAGTAAGTGCTATAAATAAATTATTGGGTGGCACAACTATGCTGGCAACAATTAAAATAGCGAAGGAAAATAACAACACCAGGTAAAGTGCCGGCAGCCCCTCCCTGAAAAAAGCAATGGCAAAAGAAAAGTAAACAATAGCTGCACCCGGTTCTTTTTGTAATACAGATAAAATAGCCGGTGTAAATGCAATTGCAGCAGCAATAACCTGCGACTGGGATTTATGAAAATTAGTTTCGGGCAAAGAAAGATATTTTGCCAGGGCCAGGGAGGTAAATATTTTACAAACTTCCACCGGCTGCACATTCATAAAACCCAATGGTATCCAGCTTTTAGAACCACCTACTTCTTTACCCACAACAAATGTGGCCAGTATTAATAATACACCCCCGGCATAGCCGAGATTAGCAGTTGCGGTAAAAAATTTACTATCGGTTAATAAAATAAAAGTGGCTAAAATTATGCAGGCAATAAAATAAAAAAATTGCTTACTGTATTCCTTTTTAAAACCTAAAAAACTTTGTACCACTCCGTCAGTGCTTTTATACTCCACCGAAAAAATACAAAGCAGGCCAATAATTATCAGTGTAGCGTAAAGCCAAACCAATATCCAGTCGATGCCTTTTGATATGGAGGGATTTTTTTGATACATAATGGCAAACCCTGCCTACCGGCAGGCAGGCCCTAAAGGGGCTTATTTAAAGTGTCTTTTAATTCTGGTTTCTTCTTTTCATCAGGTAAAACAGCTTCTGCATTAATGGTTATTTTTCTGTCGTTACTGTCTTTCTTTGGCGATCCTTTTTTTAAATCTTCTTTATCTTTTTTTAATTTATCTAATATTTCATCCTTATCAGTTTCATCCAGCTCTAAAGAATCCATCATTAATTTTATATACCCTTTTGTAATCAGGTAGGCAGAATCTTTAGCATGTAATAAAGAATCCTGCCTGCGTTGTTCTGCATAAATCCGTGCCGGTATTAAATTAAGTTTAGAGAGTTGATCTATACGTGCCAGCCTTGCTTTATCTGTAATAGAATCTTTTAAATATTTTTCAATCATCAATCCTACAATTGGCGCAGCATAAGTACCACCAAAGCGGCCGCTGTTTTCCACCACACACATAATTGCAATTGTAGGGTTTTCTCTTGGCGCAAAAGCTGCAAAAAAAGCATGATTGGGTTGTTTTACCCCTCTGTAATAATTTTCTACTGTCCCGGTTTTACCACAAATAGCAATACCTGCAACTTTTGCATTTTGGCCGGTCCCCCTGTCAACCACACCTTGCATACCATCATGTACTGCTTCAAAAATACTATCGGGTATATCAATGGCGTTATGTTTGTCTTTAAAGTTTTTAAGCATCTCAAATTTATCTCCGCCTTCTATTGAATCTACCAAATGTGGTGTAATGTACCAGCCTTTATTAGCAAGGTAAGCCATTTCATTTGCCACCTGCAATGGCGTAGTGCTTACTTCGCCCTGGCCAATACTTACAGAACGGGAAGTACAGAAATTCCATTTGCCTTTGCCATAACGTTTATCATAAAATGCTGCATCAGGTATCAGCCCTTTATTTTCCGATGGTACATCCACCCCCAAACGCTTACCTAAACCAAATGCATGCATATAGTTTGCCCACACATTCCAACTGCTGTCAACACTTGGGTATTTGGGGTTATTAATTACCCTTTGCATAACGTTGGCAAAATAAGTATTGTCTGAAATTGTTATTGCATTACGTAACTGAAATGTACCATAGTCCAAACATCCCATTGGCCTGCCACCACCACAACCATAAAACGCACCGCTGCATGAAAAAGAAGTATTGGTGGTTATCACTCCTTCATGCAAACCAATTAATGCCTGTAAAGTTTTAAAAGTTGAACCGGGTGAGTAAGTTGCCTGAACTGTACGGTTAAATAAAGGTGTTGCCGGGTTTAATAAAATTTCGGCAATATGTTTTTTTCTGTTGGCACCGGTAAGCAATTTTGGTTTAAATGTGGGGCTGCTTACCATACAGATAATACCTCCGGTTTTAGGGTCTATTGCTACAATTGAACCTAATTTATTCTCCATTAGTTTTTCGCCCAGTTCCTGTAATTCTATATCTAATGCAGTGTGCATGTTTTGCCCGGCAATAGCAACGGTGTCAAACCTGCCTTTTTCAATACGCTCTGTCAGGCGGTTTTTATTATCCCGTTTCCATAATTCTATACCCCGCTGACCCATCAATACTTTTTCGTAGGTTCTTTCCATACCGGTTTTACCAATATAATCTCCCATTACATAGCCGGTATATTTGGGATTTTTTAAAACATTTGAATCTACTTCACTTAAATAACCCAATATGTTTCCTCCGGCATCAAATGGATAATCCCTTACCGATCTTTCCTGCAGGTAATAGCCCGGGGCAAATTTGTAAAGGTTCTCGGTAAGCTTTGCCATTTTTTCGTTGCTTAATAAAGCTTCAAAAACCGAAGGCCGGTAACTTTTATTTTTTATAATGGCGTTAATAATCCTTTTTCTAAATTCAGCAGTGTCAATATTTAAAATATTACACAGGGTTGTCGTATCTGTTCCCTTTATCTTTCCGGGTACCACCATTAAATCGTAAATGGTGGTGTTTTGTAAAATAGACCGCCCTTTACGGTCATACACAATCCCCCTGTCGGGGTAAATTACTTTTCTAAAAGTGCCCTGGTCTTCTGCCTGTATTTTATATTTAGAAGAAAATATTTGCAGGTTTACCAACTGCAGCATAATAATTACAAACATGCCGATGAAAACCAGCATGATAACATTTTTTCTTGATTGGTTAAAGACAGACAATTTGAATGTACGATTTTAGATGTAAGATGTACTATGTATAAATTTGGTTTGCACTTTACTCATTTTGCAACAATCGTTTTCTATACAGTATTGGTTCTGAACTTTTGTTTACGCACAAATAACAACTCTGTAATTATTATAAGTAATAAACTGATTGCGGTTGATAATATTGTTTTTAATAAAAAATACCAGATGTTACCAAACTGCCATGCCTCCAGTAAAAACAACCAGCCATGGTGCATAATAGTAAGTACAGCTACATAAATAAAATAGGGTAAAATGCCTCCCATGCTTTTTATTGATGGTTCTTCATAGTTGCCGTCCGCACCCTCTTGCGGTATTAAAAGATTTACAAGAAAAGGGCGGACATAAGCAATAAGCACACAGGCCGCAGCATGAAAGCCGGGGTTGTGCCGGAAACTATCTAAGGTAAACCCTAGTGCAAAGGCAATTATCATTTGCCAGCTGCGGCTCATGTTAAAGGGTAACCACAAAATAAATATAAAATACAGGTAAGGGGTAACCATCTGGTGCAGGTGTATTTTATCTAAAACAAAAACCTGTACCAGCATTAGCAGTATAAACCTGATGATATTTTTTACCAATGTGCTCATGCCTGTTTTGTAATCTCTTTATTTATTTTGTTGTTTTGCCTTATCCAGTAACTGGTTTATTGCCTCCTGCTGCCTGTTATCAATTACGTAAACATATTGCAGGCTATGAAAGTCTGCGGCTGTTCTAAATTTTATGATAAAATTATTGCTGCTCTGTTCCGGTATAACTGCGGTAACAAAACCAATAAGCATGCCCTTAGGGAAAGTTGTACTGTTACCACTGGTAATAATGGTGTCTCCTTTGGCTACTTTTGCACTTTTCGATATCCTGCTTATAGAAAGAATATTCGGTTCCACCCCATCCCAGGAAAGTGTACCTGTTTCGCCACCTTTTAATAATTTACCATCAATATGGCTATCCTTGTGCAGCAGGCTCATTACTACCGCATAGTCTTTACTTACCTCTGTTATTATACCAACCACTGCATTATTAATATCAACAACCCCCATATCTTTTTTTAATTGCTGTGTTTCGCCACGCCCTAATACAATATAATTGCTCTGAGAAGATACAGAATTGGAAATTACAGCAGCCTGCATATAATCGTAACGCCTGTATTGTTTTATCGAATCTACCAGCACTGTATCAAACACAATTTTATTAAGCGTATCGGGTAACAGAAAATCTGCTTTTAACAGGTTCAGTAATTTTTCGTTGGCTTTAATCAGTGAATCGTTCGTCTTTTTAAGATGAAAATAATTTTCTACCTTATTATATTGTTCGTTTATTTTACCGGTAAGCTGGTTGGCGGTATTGCTGAATACAGCATTATGATATTTGTTGTAATGAACGATTAAATAAATACTGAATCCCTGCAATAGCAGGAAGAAAAGGAAAGTAAAATAACGGCGGATGAAAAGAAAAATATTACGCACCTGTGCAAGGAATTAGGAATTAGGAGTTGGGAATTGGGAATGAGGAGTTGGGAATCGGGCTACCCTAATTACCAATTACTAATTACAAATTCCTCAAAAAACTATCTCATCACAAACGGGTACCTGTCGTAATGCTTTAAAGCAATACCTGTACCACGTACCACACTCTTCAATGGATCGTCTGCCACATGAACCGGCAATTTAATTTTTGCCTGTAATCTTTTATCCAATCCTCTTAACAATGCACCACCACCGGTAATGTATAAACCACGGCGGTAAATATCCGATGCCAGTTCAGGAGGCGTTGTTTCCAAAGCTTTTAAAATAGCTTCTTCAATTTTAAAAATGCTTTTATCAAGTGCTTCGGCCACTTCCTGGTAACTTACCATTACTTGCTTAGGAATACCGGTTACTAAATCTCTTCCGTTTACAGGAATATCATCAGGAGGATTATCGAGGTCTTTCATGGCAGCACCAACCTGAATTTTAATCTGCTCGGCAGTACGTTCGCCAATTAACAGGCTATGGTAACGGCGCAGCGCTTCCATAATATCTGCAGTAAATTCATCGCCGGCAATACGGATACTTTGGTCGCAAACAATACCTGCCAGGGCAATTACTGTAATACCGGTTGTACCACCACCAATATCAATAATCATATTACCTACTGGTTCTTCCACATCTATACCAATACCCAGGGCCGCAGCCATAGGTTCATGTATCAAATAAACTTCTTTTGCTCCCGCCTGCTCCGCACTATCTCTTACTGCTCTTTTTTCCACCTCGGTAATAGAAGACGGAATACAAATCATCATACGCCAGCTTGGGGCAAACAGTGGTTTTTTAGGATAGATCATTTTTATCATCTCCCTTATCATCAACTCGGCGGCGTTAAAATCGGCTATCACACCATCTTTTAATGGGCGAACGGTACGGATGCTTTCGTGGGTTTTTTCATGCATCATTAATGCTTTTTTACCCACCGCCAGAATATTCTTTGGATTGTTTCGGTCAAGCGCAACAATAGAAGGTTCGTTAACCACAACCTCATCATTATGTATAATGAGGGTATTTGCAGTACCCAGGTCAATCGCAATTTCCTGTGTAAAAAAATTAAAAAGGCCCATATTTATTAAAGTGAAAAGGGGGGTAAATTAATGGAGGCAAAGTTGAACTAAATTATTTGAATTAACAACGGCAAATCCTTTATTTTCCAAAGTTTTACATAAATATTAGTTTTTCAAAAAAAGATAAAAAACAAGTTGCGCTGCTATTGTTTGTTTTTAAGTAAGCTTATACATCATTAAATTCATATCCTATATCGCTGCGGTAATACATATCATCAAAATACAATTGCTCCAGCATATAATTAGATTGCTCTGCTGCTTCGGGAATATTATCGCCAAACGAAGTAACTACCAAAACCCTGCCACCATTGGTAACCACTTTATTTTTCTCTGTTGTTGTACCAGCCTGAAACACCAGGCTGTTTTCTAAAACTTCATCATCTAAACCACTTATTGGTTTTCCTTTTTCAAAATCGCCGGGGTAGCCACCACTAACTGCAACCACAGCTACAGCGCAACGATTATCAGTTTCAACCTGTATTTTCTGTAAGCCCTGTTGTGCAGTAGCAAGCAGCAGTTCTACAAAATCATTTTTTATCCGTGGCAGCACAACCTCTGTTTCAGGGTCGCCCATGCGGCAGTTGTACTCAATTACTTTTGGGGTACCATTGTCGTTCATCAACCCAATAAAAACAAACCCTTTGTATTCAAGCCTGTCTTTTTTTAGCCCTGCAATAGTTGGTATAATTATCTGCTCTTCTACTTTTTTCAAAAAAGATTCGTCTGCAAAAGGTACCGGACTTACCGCTCCCATCCCCCCGGTATTTAACCCGGTATCTCCTTCTCCAACTCTTTTATAATCCTTTGCTGATGGCAGCACTAAATAATTTTCCCCGTCAGTTAATACAAATACACTCAGCTCAATGCCTTTTAAAAACTCTTCCACCACCACTTTTTTACCGGCCTCGCCAAATTTAGAGCGGTGCAGCATCAGCTCAAATTCTGATAAAGCCTCTATATTATTCTGGCAAATTAAAACCCCTTTACCAGCTGCCAGGCCATCGGCCTTTAAAACTACCGGCAATGAATGAGTTTTGATATAACTCACCCCTTCATCGTAATTCTCGTTTGTAAATTCTTTATAGGCAGCAGTAGGAATATTATGCCTGCTCATAAAATCTTTTGCAAATGCTTTGCTGCCTTCCAGCTGGGCAGCAGCTTTAGACGGGCCTATCACCAGTATATCTTTTGTAGCTGTATTGTTTTTAAAAAAATCATAAACGCCTTTCACCAATGGCTCTTCGGGGCCAACCAAAATCATTTTTACATCGTGTTTAATGCAGGCTGCTGCAAGGGCATCAAAATCACTTACACCAATCGACAGGTTAGTACCCAGTGTGGATGTACCGGCATTACCGGGGGCAATAAAGAGTTTACTACAGAGTGGGCTTTGTTTAATCTTCCAGGCAAAAGCATGTTCCCTGCCGCCGGAACCAATTAAAAGAATATTCATTTTGATGTTGGTTATAAAGGTTTAAGCATGCGAATTTAAAATTATAGCAGCTTATTACCATATTAATTTTATAAGTGGCAATACCTTATAGTTCTGGTATAATAAATATAGGTACGGTTTAGTTGTATCATTTTAAAATAGAGAGCATAAATTATGCCGTTCTAAACAGAATTTCTGTATTTTGAGATACTAAAACGAACTATAAAGCATTTAAAAACTACTATTTATGAACGAACAGGTAAAAACCGGCAAACACCCCAAAGCACTTTATGTTCTATTTTTTACCGAAATGTGGGAGCGGTTTGCTTACTACCTGATGGTTGGGGTATTATTTATCTACGTTACAGATAGTGTAACAGGCGGAAAAGGTTTTGATGCAAAGAAAGGTGCCGATATTGTAGGAAGCTTTATAGCAATCGTTTACCTCACACCTTTTATAGGAGGATTAATTGCCGACCGTTACCTGGGCTATATCAAATCTATTTTTCTGGGAGGTGGTTTAATGGCTGCAGGCTACCTGGGCCTTGCAATACCGGGAGATACGGCCATGTATATTTCTCTTACATTAATCATTATTGGAAACGGTTTTTTTAAACCTAATATTTCTACTTTATTAGGTAATATATATAACAGGGAAGATTTAAAATTATTAAAAGATAATGCGTATAATATCTTTTACATGGGTATTAATATCGGAGCTTTTATTTGCCCTTTTGTAGCTGCTTATTTACGTAATAAATATGGTTGGGGTTATGCATTTGCTGCTGCAGGCGTTGGTTTAATTATTGGTTTAATTACATTGGCATCATTTATTAAGCATGTTAAAGTGGGGGATGTTAAAAAACAAATGCAGCAGGAAGATATGCCAACCAGTAAAATATTATTATACGTTTTTGTGCCGGCTATTATTGCCGCCATCATCGGCTGGTTTGTGCCTGCAACAATATTTGGCCAAAGCATTATGGGCAG
This sequence comes from Ferruginibacter sp., assembly GCA_043769035.1. GTDB lineage: Bacteria > Bacteroidota > Bacteroidia > Chitinophagales > Chitinophagaceae > Ferruginibacter. Next base: position 4,170 of record JAYVJU010000205.1, on the reverse strand, counting down.
CCAGGCCAATGATGCCTTTATTTTTGCTTGTTTACCTATTATAGCTTTTTATATTTCTTTATGGATGAAAGCAAAAGGGCAGGATAAAAAAGGTATTGGAGCTCTATTATTCATTTTTACTATTTCAATTATTTTCTGGACAATTTATAATCAAAACTCTACCGGTTTAACTTTATGGGCAGAAAAACATACTGACAGAAGTCTTTCTGCCGGTTCGGAAAAAGTGGCCAATGCAATGGGAGTTATGCAAACCGTTGGCACATCCCCACGATCAGTAAGTAAGGTGGATGCTAATTTTGTCGACGTAAAAGATGATAGCGGCAATGTTGTAAAAGTAATGGGGGCCGATCCATATTTTAATAATGTACCTAAAGAAGAATGGCCTGCAAGCGGAGAATTAAAAGTTACCAATTCAGAACTTTTTCAAACCGTAAATCCTTTATTTATTGTAGCGCTTACATTGGTATTTGTTCCGCTTTTCACTTATTTACGAAAGAAAAACAGGGAGCCCTCAACTGCAGCAAAATTCGGTATGGCTTCCATTATTGCCGGACTATCTGCATTGGTAATGGTGTTTGCCATCATGTCGGTATCTTCCGTTTACCTGCATAAAACATCGCCTTCATGGTTATGGGGTACTTATTTTGTTTTTACCATCAGCGAAATATTTTTAAGCCCTATCGGCCTGTCGTTGGTTAGTAAACTGGCTCCTGCAAGATTAACAGCATTAATGATGGGTGGCTGGTTTTTATCTACTTCCATTGGAGGAAAGATCGCCGGTATTATGACAAGCTTTTGGGATGATTTTACAGACAAAAAAATATTCTTCCTGATATTGGTTATTGCTGCATTTATTGGAGGCATCTTAATTTTCTCCAGGCTTAAATCGCTTAACCAGATTGTAAAAGATAAAACCGGCAGCGCATAAAATATTATTTTTAGCAAAAGGCGATACTAAACTGTATCGCCTTTTTCATTTACCTTACTTTTCAAACTAAAATCGCTATGTCAGAAAAAAAACTATTTCAACCTTTTGTATCGCCTCAAACTATTATGAAAGAACTAACAGTAAAATCGATACTGTTAGGTAGTTTATTTGGTGTAATATTTGGCGCCGCTACAGTTTACCTGGCGTTAAAAGCAGGTCTTACTGTTTCTGCTTCTATTCCGATTGCGGTTATTGCCATTACACTGGGCCGCAGGTTTTTTAAGACCACCATTCTTGAAAATAATATTATACAAACCACCGGCAGTGCCGGAGAAAGTATTGCATCGGGTGTTGCATTTACCTTACCGGGGTTTTTATTCCTTTCTTCCCCCGACAGTGCTTCCTACTTTAATTATCTTACTATATTAATTTTAGCCATTGTGGGTGGTATGTTGGGTACATTGTTAATGGTGCCTTTAAGAAAAGCGCTTATTGTTAACGAACACGAAACCTTACCTTATCCGGAAGGAACTGCCTGTGGCGATGTTTTAAAAGCGGGTGAAAAAGGCGGCGATTTTGCAAAAACAGCATTTTGGGGATTGGGTGTTGCATTCGGATATGCTATACTGCAAAAGATATTTCATGTAGTTGCCGAAACACCGGTTTACCTTACCAAACAGGCTAATAAATTTTTCCCTTCTGCAAAAATCAGCGGAGAAATTACTCCGGAATATTTAGGTGTGGGTTATATTATCGGTCCACGCATTTCGGGTGTATTGGTGGCTGGCGGTGTATTAAGCTGGCTGGTATTGATTCCGCTTTTATCATCTATTGTACCTGCTGATACCATTGCAATGCAATTGGCAAAATTGGGCTATCTGGCAGATATTACCAAAGATGGCGGTAAGGGTGGCTGGAATGCAGCCACACATAGTTTTACTGATTATTCGTCTGCAATATATTATGCCTTTATCCGGCAGATTGGGGCAGGTGCAGTTGCCGCAGGAGGAATTATTACTTTAATAAAAACAATTCCTACCATTGTAAAATCTGTTAAAGGAAGTTTTGGTTCTATAAAAAATTCAGGCGGACAAAATGATGTTGTATTAAGAACAGAAAGAGACCTCAATATTAAAGTAGTTGGTTTTGGCAGCCTGGCTTTAGTAGCACTGATCGCCATTTTGCCGCAAGTACCTGGTGATAGCATTCTGCAGAAATTACTCATTGGTGTATTAGTGATCATCTTTGGAGCATTGTTTGTTACAGTATCTTCAAGAATAGTTGGGCTTATCGGTTCTTCAAATAATCCTATCAGTGGTATGACGATTGCGACTGTAATGGGCACCAGTTTAATTTTTATGGCTGTAGGCTGGACGGGAAAAACTTACGAACCCCTGGTATTGGTAGTAGGTGGTATGATTTGTATTGCAGCTGCAAATGCCGGTGCTACTTCGCAGGACCTGAAGAGTGGTTACATAGTAGGTGCCACGCCACGCAACCAGCAGATAGCATTGTTTGTTGGAGCCATTGTTTCATCAATTGTTATTGGTATCACTATTAAATATTTAGATAAACCCAATGCCGATATGCTTGCGCAGGGCATACAACATGCCATTGGTACAGAAAAATATCCTGCACCACAAGCCACTTTAATGGCCACATTAATTAAAGGCATTCTCTCTTTTAATCTTGATTGGCAATTCGTTTTTGTAGGTATTTTTCTTGCAGTAGTAATGGAACTTTGCGGCATTAAATCATTAAGTTTTGCTGTAGGTGCTTATCTTCCTTTATCCACCACTTTACCAATAGCAATTGGAGGCGCCATTAAAGGTTTGGTTGATGGCAAAAAGAAAAAAGAAAACATTAGCACTACTCCCGAAGAAGAAGAATTAGGCAAAGGAAGTTTGTTTGCAACAGGGCTTGTTGCCGGTGGTGCTGTTGCAGGAGTTATCATTGCATTTGTTTCGGGCAGTGATGGGGGCGACAGGTTTTTAAAAGCCATCAGCATGGAAGAATCTTTAAGTAGTGCATTAAGTACTAATGGATATTACCTGTTAGGCGTTATCTTTTTTGCATTAATGGGATGGATGCTGTACCGGACGGCGTTAAAGAAAAATTAGTATACTAAATCACCTCATAAAAAAAGCGGCTATACAGCCGCTTTTTTTATGTTTACATATTTGTTATTGCACTTCTCAATATCATTTTATAACTTTCGTTAAGCATTATTAACCTAAACTTATGGCTATGCAAAACATTTCTTACAAAGCCAACGATGGCCAGACCTACGATTTAGCTGAGAGTAAAAACTTTGTAGTTGTACGCACAACGAAAGGTAAAAAATTAAATGATGTATTGGCATCCAAAAAATCTCAGGCCATTGCCGGAAAGTTTAAGGTAAAACAAAAAATAAACCGGGCAGATATTACCATACTTGAAGTAAAAAAAAGCCAGCCCGATCCGCTGAGTATACGTAACGATGCAAGAGAAAATTTTAATAAGCAAAAAGACATCCGCTTTGCCGGACGGGTTTTAGTTGACAAAGAAAGTGAGCAACCGGTTTTATATACCGAAAATGTTACCATAAAATTTAAACCGGATGTAAAGGAAACAGTATGCAAAAAAATTATTGCAACCAACGGGCTTACCATTAAAGAAAAAATTATTTATGCTCCCAATACCTGGTTTGTGCAGGCTCCTGAAGGTTGTGGTTTTGATATATTTAAACTGTGTAAAAAAATATCAGCCAAAAAAGAAGTACTGCTTTGCGAACCGGAATTGATACGCAAATCGGGTAAAAAAAAACTTAAAGTACCTAAGATCCACTATAAGCAATGGCATTTAAAAACCACCAAAATCGGTAGCCGTACCATTAAAGCAAGTGCACAGGTGGAAAAAGCACATGCAATAACAAAAGGAGAAGGAATTACCGTTGCCATTATTGATGATGGTGTAGATACAAGGCATGTAGAATTTAATGTACCCGGTAAAGTAATTGCACCAAAAGATATTTCGTATAAAACAAATGATGCTTTGCCAAAATTACGTGACGATAACCATGGCACCTGTTGTGCAGGCGTAGCTGTGGCAGCGGGTATTAATAAAGCCTGCGGTGTGGCGCCTGCGGCTAAATTAATTCCCATCCGTAATGTATCCGAATTAGGTTCTAAAGATGAAGCCGATGCTATAATATGGGCGGTACAAAATGGTGCCGACATTATATCCTGCAGTTGGGGACCCGA
>JAYVJU010000204.1:0-7486 GCA_043769035.1 Ferruginibacter sp. | reverse complement strand
TAACCATCATTATTTGCATCGGCAACATCTACCCCCATCGAAAATTTACTGGTGTGCATCAGCCTTTGGTTGTTCTCGTCACTAAATGTCCCATTTTTTTGGTTGATGTATAAATAATCATTTTCATGAAAGTCGTTGCCAATATATAAATCTGGCCACCCGTCTAAATTAATATCACTAACGGCAATGCCAAGCCCATAACCAATTTCGGTACTGTTTATTTTACTTTGTTTAGTTACGTCTGTAAAGTAATTTCCATCATTGCTAAACAAACGGTCGCCGGAAAGTGGGCTGTAAGTGTTTACAAAATTATTTCTTGGGGCAAACGAACTGCTTTGGTGAATTGAATGATTCAATAAGTACATATCCAAATCACCATCCATATCGTAATCGAAAAAAGCGGCTTGGGTACTAAAGCCCGAAAAATCTAATCCGTACCCTTTTGCTTCATCTGCATAAAACGGTATGCCATTTTTTATTTCTTTACAAACCAAAAGTTGGTTTTTGCTGTTTAACATCTCATATTTACCAACTTTACAAACATAAATATCCAACAACCCATCGTTATTAATATCCACAACACTTACCCCGGTTGACCATCCTTTATCTTGCGGAACTGTAGCTTCGTTTGTTACATCTTTAAAATGCAATTTGCCTTCATTAATATACAATTTATTATCCCCTTGGTTAGATGCAAAAAACAAATCAATCAAACCATCGTTATTAAAATCGCCTGCGCCTAACCCGGCACCATTATAAAAATACATGTAATTAAACATGTTAAATTTTTCTGTTGGCGTAACCTTATTATTAAAATGCAATCCTGTTTTATCATCTTTCAATACCTCAAACAAAACCGGAGCCGTTGTTTTACTTTGATTGTTACATGATACAATGCAAATTATTATACAGAATAAATAAAGCTTATGCCGTGTGATTTTAATCATTCTTGCAATCGTGTTACTTTTTGGCAATTGTATTTTTCTTTTTCACTTCATACAAAACAGGAAATTCATTATTTTGTAAGAAGAGTATGTTTATTTTATTATTTCGTTTTACAAACACAATATCCCTAACCTGCCCTTGTAATGCAATGCCAGTTTGCATTGGATTAAGTACGGAAAAATTACCCTTACCATCGTTTATCAATACATCCCCGGTACAGGCATCTAAGCGGCCAAGTTGTGGCTGAAAGCCAAATTCATTACCGCCGATTACTAAATCAATGTTACCATCATCATTAATATCAATAGATAAAACAGTTTTAATTGAAGATAATTGAATACTTAAAGGCAAATTTTGTATGGTAAAATTTCCACTACCATTATTAAAAGCAATACAAGATGATGAATAATTAATTTGTCTTACTATTGATTTCTCAATTTGCGTTTTAGTAAATAATTCCTGTACCGATTTTTTGGCAAAATCATTGTTACGAAGATTTTGTTTTTTTAGCATGGGCATCTGGCTCTCCAATTCACCTTTCATAAAAACAGGTTTATCTTTTCCATCAATTGTTCTGGTAATTACTTTATCTGTTTGGCCATTATTATCAAAATCATTTAAAAATAATTTTACAGGAGTTTTATTATCCGGATGCAGGTAAAAATTTTCTCCAAGATTGCCGAAAATTAAATCTTGCTTACCATCATTATTTAAATCTGCAATAGCAACAGTTTGCCACCAACCCATTTTATCGCCAAGATTAGTTTTTAATGCTATAAAATTATTATTACTGTATTTAAATATTTTAGGTTCCATCCACTCGCCTACAATTACTAATTCTTTTGCAGTATCGCTATCCATATTTGCCCACACTGCACCTGTAACCATTCCAGCTTCGGCAATTCCTTTGCACTTATCTGCAGGCATGTCTTTAAAATTTCCTTTACCGTCATTAGTATAAATATGGCTTTGCGGTGTAAGCCCATATTCGCCACTTACGCATCTTGCGCCAACAAATAAATCCAAATCACCATCACTATCAAAATCATTTGCAATGGCAACGCTTATATTATCTTTATTATCTGGAAAAGAAGTGGTTGAAATTTTAAAATTCCCTTTCCCGTCATTTCTGAATAAGCGGTGCTGCATTTCCCGGCTGAATGGTAATACAGCATTGCCAGCAGAACACAACAATAAATCGTTATCTCCATCTTTATCACAATCAAAAAATAAAACTGCCCCATCAACAAAACCTGTAAACTGTTTAAAAGCCATTTCATTTTTTTGTATAAATTGGCTCAATGTATTTTGCAAATACAATTGACCCTGCTTAACAATAGTTCCTCCAATGTAAATATCATCTAACCCATCGCCATTAATGTCTGCCACAGCAGCTTTTGGTCCATCATGCGAAAGCATTTGCGGTATGGCTTTCTCCCTGTAAAAATCTGTAAAATCATCGTCTATATTTTTTTCAAAATTGGTTGGTATCTTTTCAAATAAAGATTCAATTTTAATTGCTGCATTATCTTTAAATTTTTCGCCATTTAATGGCTGTTTGTAAGCAAGGTATTTATTTATTTGTGGGTGCAGTATTTTTGTATAAGTGAGATTAGGCCAAATAATAATTATGGAATCTACTTGTGCGGCATTACCAATGCCAATGCTTTGTTTATAATCAACAGAAGATTGAAAACCACGGCTGGGCATTATTTCTTTAGTAAGAATTTGTTCTTTTATATACACTACTATTTTGCTGCCAACAGCAAATGTATTTTTATCATTGCCTTTTAAAGCGATACCGATAAAATTATTTTTATTTTGTTCCTGGCTGTTATTTTTAAAAACAAATGCTGGCTCGTTTACATTATTTACAACAATATCCAAATCGCCGTCATTATCAAAATCTGCATAAGCGGCACCATTACTAAATGAATTTTTATCAAAGCCCCAGTCTATTCCTTTATCTTCAAATTTTAAGTTTCCTAAATTGCGGTACATCTTATTAGGCACTGCAATTGAAGGGATTTTATTTACCAACTCCGAAAGATTTTTTTGCCCTGTTGCCATCATCTTTTCTTTTATTTCATTGGCATCAAAACTTAAAAAATCCTGATTGGTAAGGTCACGATAAATACCATTACATACATACAAATCGTTTAAGCCATCATTGTCTGCATCAAACATTAATGCGCCCCAGCTCCATTCGCTTGCATTAACACCGCTGAAATTTGCAATGTCTTTAAATTTTCCATTGCCGTCATTTAATTGCAAGGTGTTTTGTAAAAATTGGTGAAAGAATCCGTTACGCTCTTTTAAGCGAAACTGATCTATATCATCAAAACTTAAAGTTGTTTTTAAACGGTAATCATCTGCTGGCAACATATCGGTGGTAAATATTTCGGGGTAGCCATCATTATTGATGTCGCCAAAATCGGCACCCATTGATGCATAACTATTGTGGCCTACCCTTTCTTCCAGCTCATCTTTAAAAGTGCCGTTCTTTTGATTGATGTATAAATAATCTCTTTCAAAAAAATCGTTCGACACATAAATATCAGGATATTTATCGCCATTAACATCGCCAACAGTAACGCCTAACCCAAAACTCATTAATGTACCATGTATGCCAGCCTGCTGTGTAACTTCTTTATAAAAACCGTTATCATTTCTGTACAGATGATCGCCACCACCTTTTAAATAATCTGCTACATTCCAGTCTGCAGCTAATACATCACGTTGTTTGGGATAACCTAAACTGTTGACTGGTACCGGACTGTTATCAATTTTAAACATATCCAAATCCCCGTCTAAATCGTAATCGAAAAAACTAACCTGTGTTGTATAGCCCGAATCTTTCAGTCCATATTTTTCGGCACTTTCGGTAAAACTTAAATCATGATTATTAATAAAGAGCTGATTACTTCTTAAAACTGCATTATGCATACTGCCTGCATTGCAAACAAAAATATCTAACCAACCATCTGCATTAACATCTGCCATTACAACCCCTGTACTAAACTGTTGTTTATTTATAAAACCTGCTTTTGCAGCTATATCTTCAAACTTAAAGTTGCCTTTATTTAAAAAAAGTTTGTTGTTACCCTGATTTGCTGTAAAAAAAACATCGGCTAAGCCATCATTATTTATGTCGCCTGTTGCAACACCGCCGCCATTATAAAAATTACGGTAATTTAAAATATTGATGGTGTCATTATCCTGTACTTTATTTAAAAATTCAATTCCGGAATTTTCAACTAACTCAAATAAGGGTTTAACTTTTTGCTGTTGCTTACAGGAAATGATGAGCAACAATGAAAGCATAGCCAACACACAACTCCTACAGGGTTTGGAAATAGCAAAATATTCACAAAAATTATTTCTTTTTAGTTCCATCATTCAGTTTATATAAAAAAGGATATTCGTCATTTTGCAAAAACAATAAATAAGTGCCTTTCGAATTTTTAATGGTCGCAATATCTCTCAACTCTCCTCTTAAATTCAAACCTGTTTTTTTTGCATCCTGCCAAATAAAATTTCCTTTACCATCATTAATCAACACATCTCCAAAGCTTCCATCCAGTTTTTCAAATTGTGGTAAAAAACCAAACTGGTTGCCGCCTGTTATCAAATCAATAAAACCATCGTTATTTACATCTATAGGCTGTATAGCATTAATGCAGGATAGCTGCGACATAACCGGCAATTCTTTTAAAGTAAACTTACCATTGCCCTGATTTATTGCTACACAAGATGGGGCGTAAGTAAATTTTTTTACAATTGAAGATGCAATCATTTCTTTTGTAAAAAGATTTTGCATGGTTTTGTTTGCATAGTCGCTATGTTTTAAATTTTCTTTTTTAAGGCCTGGTAACTGATCCTGCATATCACGTTTTAAAAACACTGGCATATCTTTACCATCAATGGTATAGGTCATAATTTTATCTATATCACTATTCTTATCATAATCATTTAGCCACAATTTTGCAGGATTGTCTGCTTTAGGGCATAAATAAAAATTATCGCCAATGTTTCCTAAAATTAAATCCTGCTTACCATCATTGTTTACATCTGCCACAGCAACAGTTTGCCACCAGCCAAACTTATCACTGATAGTTGTTTTTACTTCATCAAAATGATCTTTATTAAAAGAAAAAATCCTTGGTGCCATCCATTCTCCAACAATAATTAGTTCTTTTTGTTTATCGCCTGTTACATCTTCCCATACGGCACCAGTTACCATTCCTATGTTAGATATGTCGCTATTTTTTGTTTGAGCCATATCTGTAAAATGCCCTTTACCATCATTTACAAATAAATAACTCTGCGGATCTCTGCCATATACACCGGGATAACTTCTTGAACCAATAAACAAATCGGGATAGCCATCATTATTAAAATCATTGGCAATAGCCACTGCAATATTCATACTCATGTTAGGAAAAGCAGCACTATTTAATGTAAAATTCCCTTTACCATTGTTGGTGAATAGCCGCAATTGCAATTCCCTGCTGCCAATTGGATGATTGTTTCCACCGGGACAAATAAGTAAATCCATATCACCATCTTTATCATAGTCCACAAACAATACTGCTACATCTTCAAATTCAAAAAAAGGTTTAAAAGTATTTTCATCTTTTTTAATAAATGTACCACCGGATGTTTGCAAATACAATTGTCCAATTTTTCCCTGTGCACCGCCAATATAAATATCGGTTAAGCCGTCGACATTTACATCTGCTGTTGCGGCCTTGGGACCCTCTCTTGAAAATACTCTTGGTATTAAACGTTCGTTATAAAAATCAACGTATTCATTTTCCTGATGTTTTTCAAAATTGGTTTCAATTTTTGAAAAAAAAGTTTCAATAGGTTTTTCAATTATAATTTTTTCAGGGGTTGTTTGTAATTGTATTTGATTAAACTGATACACTTTATTTATTAGGGGCAAATTAAACTTGCTTGTACTCCTATCGGGCCAGGTAATTATTGCAGAATCAATTTTTGTGTTTGCTCCTAACCCAAAAATTAATTTATAATCAACCGATGATTGAAAACCACGGCTGGGTATTAATTCCTGCGTAAGGATTTGATCTGCAATAAACAACTGGATTTTACTTCCAATGGCAAAGGGGTTTTTTTCTTTTCCTTTTAATGAAAATCCGATAAAATTATTTTTATTAATTTCTCTTGATTGATTTTTATAAATAAATGTGGGCTGGTTTTGATTGCACACAATCAGGTCGAGATCGCCATCATTATCTAAATCGGCATAAGCTGCACCAGTAGAAAATGTTGGTTGTTCCATTCCCCATTCGTTTCCAATATCTGTAAATTTTAAATTTTTATCATTACGGTAAATTTTATTGGGCAATGGTGTAAGCGGAATTTCTTTTAAAATATTTTCAACAGCTTCTTTTTTACCAGTCATTACCATTTTTTGGTTAACATCGTTGGCAAAAAAATCCATAAAATCAAGGTTGGTTACATCCTTACCCACTCCATTACAAACGTACAAATCGTTCCAGCCATCGTTATCCATATCAAATATTAAAGCGCCCCAGCTCCAGTCGGTAGCTGCTACACCGCTATACCGGGCAATGTCGATAAATTTTCCATCTTTATTATTTAGCTGCAAACAATTTTTTGTGTATTGATAATAAAAGCCCGATTTTAATTTATCGGTAAACAAACTTATATTATCAAAAGATCCCATTGTTTTTAAACGGTAATCATCCACCGGCAACATATCTGTTGTAAATAAATCGGGGTAGCCATCGTTATTAATATCTGCAATATCGGCACCCATTGATGAAAAGCTGGTATGCTGAAACCATTGCTCCATTTCATCTTTAAAAGTGCCATTTTTTTGATTGATGTATAAATAATCTCTTTCGTAAGAATCGTTGCTTACAAATACATCGGGCCATCCATCCCTGTTGATATCACTAACGGAAACGCCAAGCCCAAAACTAATTAAGCCACCATGTATGCCAGCCTGCGATGTAACTTCTTTAAAAATATTATTATCGTTTCGGTACAAATGATCACCGCCACCTTTTAAAAAATTAGCAATTTTCCATAAGCTATCGGGCAAATCCCTTCGGTTAGCAAAATTTAATTGATTGATGGGTATTGGGCTGTTGTTAATCATAAAACAATCTAAATCCCCATCCATATCGTAATCAAAAAAAGAAACCTGTGTGGTGTATGCAGAAATATCCAAACCAAATTTAGCAGCAGCTTCTGTAAAAGTAACCTTACCACTTTGCTCTCCATTTGGAGAAAGGGAAAGATGATTATTAATGTATAATTTATTTTTTCTTGTACCTGTGCCCATGTGGCCCGATGAGCAAACATAAATATCTAACCAGCCATCTCCATCTACATCAGTAAACACCACTCCGGTATTCCATTTATCATCTTTTATAATTCCTGCTTTATCGCTAATATCTTCAAATTTAAAATTGCCTTTATTAAGGTATAATTTATTTGCGCCGGTATTGGAAGTTATAAACACATCTGCAAGGCCATCGTTATTAAT
>JAYVJU010000203.1:0-32035 GCA_043769035.1 Ferruginibacter sp. | reverse complement strand
GCTTGGGTTGGACAATGCTGCAACACCTTTTGGATTAAAAGCCATGGACAGCCTGCAGGAATTAAATACCAATAAAGACGTTGCATCAAATTCGCAGATCATGTTTTTGTGTTTACATGCAGCAGGTTTAAATTTAATACCGGTTAGCGTAATTGCAGTACGGGCAGCACAAAACGCATCAGACCCTACCGATGTTTTTATCCCTTGTATGATTGTAACATTTGTTGGCACCATAACAGCAATGATCATCGTTTCAATAAAACAAAAAATCAATTTATTTCAACCGGTTATTTTACTGTGGGTATTCAGCATTTCAGCAATTATTGTATTATTGGTTTTATATGTTACAAGATTAAATTCTGCAGGTATTCAGTCTTTTTCCGGTGTTTTAAGTAATGGATTAATACTATTGGTTTTTTTATTGATTGTTTTAGGAGGACTGTATAAAAAAATAGATATATTTTCTGCTTTTGTTGATGGTGCTAAAAGCGGATTTGACACAGCCATAAGAATTATACCCTACTTGTTAGGCATACTTGTAGCCGTAAGCATGTTACGTACCAGCGGCACTTTTGATGCAGTGATTAGCGGTATGAAACAGTTTTTTGCAATGTTTGGTGCCGATACCCGTTTTGTTGATGGTTTACCAACAGCATTGATAAGACCATTAAGTGGTGGAGCTGCAAGAGGTATGATGGTAAGTACTATGACAACTTTTGGCCCCGATTCATTTGCAAGTAAACTATCAGGAATTTTTCAGGGGGCATCTGATACCACATTTTATGTAGTGGCAGTTTATTTTGGTTCGGTAAATATAAAAAACACCCGGTATAGCATCGGAGCAATGCTGCTTGCCGATTTAGTGGGAATTATAACTGCTATAGCAGTCTGTTATTTATTTTTTGGATAAAATATTTTGTTTACTGCGGGGCAATGCAATAATAATGCTGTAAACTAAAAATGGCTATTTCTTTTATGAAACAGCCATTTGTTTTTTGTTTAGTTTTTTACTAAGGTTTATTAGGGTAAACCCATGCACCCAAAGGGCTGGTTACATTTCCTTTTACACCCCTTGCAGCAATAGTATAAATCCTGTCGGGTAATAATAGCTGTGCAGATGTGGTGTATTCTGTAGCGCCTGTTGCAGCGTTAGTAAATAAGAAGGTGTAAGTACCCGGGTCTATTTCAATAAAACTTTCGTATGCAGTATTTGCAGCCTGGTCGTTATAGGTTCTGTTAGCAAACAGTTTTGCTGTTGTACCCTGTATAACTACATCAAGTGCAGGAGTGTTTTGAGCGAAATGGAAAAAACGTATTTTAACTTTACCGGGTGCAGGGTCATCTAAATTATCGTTTACAATTACGGTTTTTATGTTGCCAATTGTATCAATTAAAAAACTGGAATACACTTTATCTTCCTCCAGGTCTTTAGTAACCGAACCATATTTATTGTTTAAGCCTGCAACATTATATGCAATAATGCTTCCTGCTTTTGGCTCTAATGTATAGTAGGGCAATGTGTACCTGACTGTACCTACTGTAGTGTTATAGCCCACTTGTGTAGCGTACAATGTGCCATTAATTGAAAAATCGCAGGAGATAAAAGCTCTTGTGGTAGCCGGTACCGTATTAGGTGACAATGGCACCAATAACACCTGCGTTATACTGCTTTCCGGATCTTTTTTTACACACCCATTAATAGTTAACAGTAAAGCGCCAAAAAAAAATATTTTTAGTATCGTGTTTCTTTTATTTATCATGATTAATTCTTTTAACGGTTTGTAATAAGAGCTGTTGCAGGCCTTTTGGCAGGCACACCTGTTTTACCTCGCCCAATAAATGTGTACATACGCAGGCCTGTCGGCGAAAAGCCGTTAAACACTACATATGCGGCAGTTGTTCCCTTTTTTCTAAAAACTAAAGTGTCGCTGATTACGGGTAATGGTAATTGCACCCAGTTACTTACATTTTTATGTGTTATATCAGAAATGATTTCTGCATTCTGCCTTACACTAAAAAGAGTTAGCGTATCTAAAGTGTTCATTAAAAAATTGGCAACCCGTATCTTATAAGTTTGATAATCCGGCACAATTAAATTATCCTCTTTAACAGTTACCCTTACAGTAGGTACGGTGTCTGTTATATAAAAACTGTAATACTTTCCCTTATCAACAGTGGCAGTAAAAGTAGCTAAGGTATCTCCTGCAATAAAGCTGGGTACATTTGGTACAAGGCTTAAATTCATTCTGCCATTTATAATATCAAACCTGGTACTACCGGGAGGTATATTACTATAAACGTTTGTAGTTGGCCATACACCTCCATAACCTAGTGCAGTGCCATTTAATTTTTGGCCATTTGCATAAATAAACACCTGCGGACCAGTACTGTCGTTTGGCGCAGTTGGTAATTTTGGTGTGTTGCCGGCAAATACCTGAATAAATTTAACATTAGCTGAATTGGCCGAATCCAGGTACACCCATTTATTATTTTCGTCAATAAGATTGGGCCCTTTATCGCAACTGCTTATACCAACAACAGCAGCAGATAAAATTATGGTTATAGAATTAAATATTTTTTTCATGTTGTGTTGTTTAAAAATTAAGGTAAAGTAAACCAAACTTTTTTTGTGTGATAATCGGGATCAAAACCTCCTACGGCTTTTAATGCATCAACATTCCACAGGTATTCAGAGTTATACCTTGGCCTGATCCTTTCTGCCAGTTTACCTCCGTTATCAGGGTAAAGACTGATTATATCAAGGCGTTTGTATGTTGGATAAATATTTATCTCATCGTAGGCATAGCGGCGCATATCTACCCAGTTTTCTACAAAACCCCAGCCCCAAAGTGCCAGGTACTTCTGGCACATAATATGTTTTAAAGTAAGGCCGACTGCTGGTGGTACTATCGTTGGGTCGGCAAGTAATGCAGCTTTTTCGGCAGCCGAAATAGTAACTTTTGTCATTGTTGCCGGCGAGTTTGTACCCAATGTATTGGTGTAGCCATAAAAATGGGTATTCAGCATTTCTACGTGGCCATCAATACCGTTAATGTACGATGCTCTTGCATTAGACAAATCGCCTTTTATAAAATAAGCTTCGGCTTTTAAAAACTGCATTTCACTATAAGTCATTATAGGAAACTTACTGTCGTTTCTAAAAAAAGTTCTGGCACCTGTATCAACACCAAGGCCGGGTGCAGCTGTTTGAGCAATTGTACCCCAAAAGCTGGGTACCCTTGTATCTGTGGGTGTAGATGGATTATCAGCATATCTGCCTGCAACAATTCCATTATACGTACCATTGGGAGATGCCCTCATAATATATTTTACCCTTGGGTCGTTTACTGTGTTGCCAAATACCAGCCCCGGTGTTGCAACACTGCCCGTCATTAAGTTTACAGGAAAAGCACCAATTCTAAATCCACCCAGGTTATTCCTGCTTGGCCCAAAAAAGTTACGTGCAGTAACATCGGCAAAAGCCATATTAAATTGTATCATCGCATCATCGTTTGTAGATGACATGGCTAATGTTGCGTATTTAATAACACTGTCTGCCTGTTTGGTGGCATAACCGCTTTTTTTAGCATAGCGGTGGTATATACGGGCTTTAATACCGTTTACAAATTTAACCCAGCGGCTTTGATTGCCCTGGAAAAAATACAGATCGCCGGTTGCTAATGTTGGTGCAGGGTTTGTCATTACAGCAGCTTTAGCCCAGTTTGCCAGAGCAGAATCGCAATAACTCAAGGCTAAATCATAAGCAACATTCTGGTTATCGTAGTCAAACGAAAGGCGGCCTTTTTCAAAAGCCTGCTTAACCGGTAATTCACCATGTATATCGGCAGTGGTTACCCAGCTCCAGGCATTCAGGGTATAGGCAGCAGCCACATAATCAAATTTGCCGGCCACTCTACCCGAGTCAATCATATCAATAATATTAAAGCCCATATTCCAGTAATGCATACGCCATACATCGCCATAAGTATCTGCACCGGGTGCATAACCATGCCTTTCGGGGGCATATGCAGCCGTTACAATGTTTGCAAAATTTTGTGTGTAAAAGCCTATTGCCCTTGCATCAAAAGCAACGCCCCTGTGCATGGCAGAAATGCAGGATTGCAATACATTTTCCGGCGGGGAATAGGTGGGCAGGTTCGGGTTTTTATAGGCTGCGTCTAAATATTTTTTACAGGAAGCAGAAAATATTGAAACGGTGAGTATTAAAATTATTATTCTTTTCATAAAAAATAAATTGAGTTTGTTATTAATTATTTACCGTTTTTAAATGCTACCCTTAAACCAACATTTACGCCAATTGGTGTTGGTGTGGTGCCTAAGTCAATAGCAAAACCACCCACGCCACCTGTGGCAGGTGTATTACCATTTGATGCAGGGTCGAGGCCCGAATAATTGGTGATGATGAACAGATCGGTCCCTGTTACAAAAAGGCTTGCTGCAGAAAATATTCTTGCCCTGTCAAGCATTTTTTTGCCAAATGCATAGCTCAATGTTACATCACGTAAGCGCAACCAGTTAACATCATGTTCTACAAAATCTACAGAGTAAGTTCTGCCGGTATAATAATCGTTTTGAAAATATGGAGTAATAGGAATAGTATTTACGGTTGGGTTGGCAGAGTTTTGTAAACCATCCTGTAATACTCCTGGAATAATTCTTGTTACTTCCCTGTCTAAAGTTCTTTTGCTTAAACCTGCAATTACCAATTGCTGTTCGGTACCATTAAGCACATCGCCGCCTTTTTTCCAATCCAGGGTAAAGGATAATTTTATGTTTCTGTAATTAAAATTATTTACAATACCCATATTAAAATCAGGGTTGCGGTCGCCAATGCTTACGTAATTGGGGTCAACCACCGGGTAACCACTTGATGGGTCAATTAAAATCTGGCCTGCAGTATTTCTTAAATAATTTGTTCCGCCGATAGTAGTAGTTGGTAAGCCTCTGTATAAACTTGCCCTGTAACCCGCCAGCCACGAATCTGAATTATAGAATTCTGGTAATGGTAAACGGGTAACTTTATTTTCTGTTTTACTAAAATTAAGATTGGTGCTCCAGCCAATAGTTTTATTTTTTACCCAGTTAATGCCTAATGTAGCTTCAAGTCCCTTGTTGGTTAAATCAGCAAGGTTGGAAGTGTACAGAATAAATCCTGTGGCATAACTTGGCCGGGCATTTGCAGCCACCGAATTTTTAATGTCAATTTTGTACCAGGCCACATCAAGTGTTATCCTGTTTTTTAAAAACTTTAATTCAGTACCAACCTCAATTGTTTTTTGTTGCTCTGGAAATATATTGGGATTGTTGGCACCAAAACCATAAGCATTACCATAACCATTTGTACTGCCTACCGCATTGGTATAAACAGACTGGTTAGAGTAGGGAGGGATTCTTTTACCTGTTTTGGCAACAGAGCCTCTTAACCTTCCCATGCTTAGAATATTGTTTTTAGGCAACAACTCACTAAATACAAAACTGGTGTTTAATGAAGGGTAAAAGTATGATCTTTTATCTGCAGGAAATTCTGCCAGCCAGTCGTTACGACCCGATGCATTTACATAGATCATGTTTTTGTAAGAGAGTGCAAGGTCTCCAAATAAACCAATACTTCTTTGTAAGGTTAACGTATCCCTACCCTGTGTTGCACTGTTTAGCCTTTTTAATAACGAAGTGTTTCCAGCAACTCTTATATCTTTTGGTTTAAGGTTACGGGCAATATCTAAAACACTATCGCCCCTGTTACTCCAGCTTGTAGTAGTTCTGTCGTCAAATGACTGGCCTACCAGCAGTTTAACATTAAAGTTGCCAAAACTTTTCTTTGCAGTAGCTAAAAAATTTGAGTTAAAGGCTTTGTAATTTATTGTGTAGTCTTCAATATTTCCTCCAACTGTATAAACATTAAATGATTCCCTGTCGTACAATGTTGCACCATTTTGGCTATAGGCATCAACACCTGCTCTTAAATCAAAACTTAACCAGTCGTTTACCGGAAAGGTTACATTGTTATTAAAGGTAAACCTGTTGTTTACATCGTAGTTTTTATTACGGGTAACTTCAAAAAACGGGTTATTGGCTTCTGCAGGATTATCAACACCGGCCGATTTTGAAATGATTCTTCTGTTGCCTGCAATATTTTGCCATTTACGGGCATCATCATCAAGTGGCCATTGTAAAAGATTTAAATAATAACCACCAATTCCCCTAAAGGCTTTTCTGTTATACTGGTTATAATAAGCAGCGGTTGTGGTAACATCTATTTTCCTGGCAATTTTATTGGTAATAGTAACACGTGCATTTATTTTTCTGTTACCGGTATTGGGTATTACACCTTCCTGGTTATAATAAGAAGCTGATCCCCTGTAGGCTGTTACACCTCTTCCTCCTTCTAAAGAAAGATTATGTTTAGTAGCTTTACCTACATTAAAAAAGTTTTTGGCATTATTATAAAATTTTGTTCCGTCGGCATATTTAGGGCCAAAAAAGGAACGGGTGGTATTGGCATAAGCACCGTTTAAACCATTATCATATACTTTTTGTACTTCCGGAAATTTTACAATCTGCTCCCACCTGAAATTATTTTCGTAACCAACCTTAATTTTACCAGCTTTTCCTTTTTTAGTAGTAATAATAATGGCACCATTACCGGCTTCAACACCATATAATGCTGCGGCTTCAGGCCCTTTAAGCACAGTTAAGCTTTCAATATCATCGGGGTTAATATCTGCGGCACGGTTTGTATAATCATTATTCCTGTTAGGCAAATCACCTGCTAACCTTCCCTGGTTAAGCACACCATTGTTAAGGGGCACACCATCTAAAATAATCAATGCCGAATTATCGCCACCAATTGAATTAAAACCACGTAAAACAATTTGCGATGATGCACCCGGTGCACCACTGGTGGCATTTACAGTTGCTCCTGCAACTTTACCTGTAATGGCATTAGCCCAGTTGTCACGCTGTGTTTCTGCAACATCCGCCCCATCTAATGTTTGTGAAGCGTAGCCCAAAGAGTTTTTATTTTTTTTAACGCCATAAGCCGTTACCACCACTTCGCCCAATTGTTTAGAGCTTAATACCAGTGAAGTGCTGATACTGTTATTGTCTCCAACAACAATTTCCCTTCGGGTATAATCAACAAAAGTAAAGACTAATGTTTGCCCTTTTGATGCGGTTATGGTATAAAAGCCATTAGCATCAGTTACAGTAGCTACCCTGGTGCCTTTTACAGCAACAGTTACATCCTTTAACGGACGGTTGTCGTCGCTACGTACTGTACCGGTTACTGTTTTGCTTTGAGCAAAAGCTGCACTGCTGCAAAAAAGCAACAGTACACATAATACATTTCGCATTAACTTTCTCATTTTGTGTTTGTTTGTTTAGTAGTAATAAATTATCAGATTCTGATGGTGTTTATTGTAATTATAAAACCGTTATACCTGCATCTGCATAAGGCTGCAAAAGCGGGTCATCGGGTGGCAATTCTGTTATTAATATATCGATGTTTGCTGTTTTGCAAATTTGAATGGGCTGAAAAGAGTTCAGTTTTTCTGAAATGGTAAGACAAACCGTTTTTTGTGATGCATCTATCATGGCCTGCTTTAACTGTACAACATCCCAGTCATTGTCGGTAATGCCGTGGTTAAGGTCGATGGCATTTATGCCCAGAAAACAAAGGTCGGGCTTAAGGCTTTTAATACGGCTTAGTGCATCGGCACCCAACGTTATTTTAGAATTTTTGGATAATTTATCGCCAATTACAATCACCTCTAAATTGGGGTGGTGCATATATTCCACAATTGCAGGGATGCTTCCGGAAATGAAGGTTGCAGATAAACTTACTGGCAAAGCCCTGGCTAATTCTACAATGGTTGTGCCGCCACCGGTTAATACAAACATGCCGTCTTTAATAAGCCCTGCGGCTTTAGCTGCAATTGTTTTTTTATTATCCTGCGAATAGATTTTTTTAGAAGGATAGGTAATATCATTAAACGCCAGCGATAAGGCGCCGCCATGAACCTTAATCAATTTTCCTACCTCTGATAATTCCTGTAAATCTCTGCGTATGGTATCTTCAGATACATCAATATCGCTGCTTAATGATGCAGACAGCACTTTGTTATGCAAATTTACCTGGTGTACAATGTACGCCTGTCTTTCTCTTTTAAGCATTAGTTTGTTAGTGACAACTAAATTATAGAAAATGCTGCAAAAAACCGCATTGTCAGGCCATTATTATTACACAATATGTGCAAAAGCCTGCAAAAAAGTGCTGTTACTGATGCTTAATATAAAATGATAGACATTATGATCAGGCTATTACTGAAAAAATTTATGGAGCGTTTACCTTGTTTTTGTCTTTAAAAAACTCCTGTAGCTTACTGTTCTTTTTTGAAAGCTTTGGTAAGGCCAAACTATCTGTAGATTTTGAATTATCATTTTCCTCATCTTCTTCTCCGGTAAAGTAATTACCAAACAGGTTAGATAAAACTTTTGCATGGTAAATATTACGGGTAAATTTATTGCCGATAACTATAATGGTGGCATCTTCTTTAAGCAACCTTATAAATGCAGCATTGCTGCCGTGCCACCAGCCATTGTGGTAAATTATTTTTTTACCATCAGGATAAATATTCATGCGCCAGCCAAGGCCGTAATTTTTTATGCCCGGTTTTTCGTTACTGTAAGGTGCATAGGCCTGAGTTAATGTTGTTTCAGTAAAAATTTTATTGGTGAGTAAAGCCCTGTCCCAAATCAAAAGATCCCGTGGCGTGGTATAAATATTTTTATCGCCATAAACACCATCCAGATAGTTTACGGGAATTAAATTGCCCCTCCAGTCGTAACTGGGTGGTGTTTTTGTAAGATCGGTGGTATCGTACACAAAAGTGTTTTTCATTTGTAGCGGGGTAAAAAAACTTTGCTTTAAATATTCAGAAAACTTTTTACCGCTTACTGTTTCAATCAACACGGCTAACAGGGCATAGTTGGTATTACAGTATGTGAAATGTGTATTTGGTGGTGCAATATTTTCAAGCTCAGCTTTTTTATTAACCAGGTAATCCAACACATCTTCATTGGTAATTGTTTTGGTTTTATCCCAGCCAAGTTTTTCTATAAAATATAAATAGTTGGGTAAACCGCTGCGGTGGTTTAATAATGACCTTATGGTAACGCCTGGGTAATTAAACCGTGTTATATATTTACTCAGCTCATCATCAATATTCAGTTTCCCGTCCTGCCAAAGTTTTAAAACTGCCATTGCTGTAAAGGTTTTAGAAACAGATGCAATATGCAGGGGAGTATTTTGGGTAATAAAATCTGTACCGGGTAAATGTGCAGTGCCGGTATATTTTTCAAAAACAATATTGCCATTTTTAGCCACAATCATACTCCCGTTAAATCCTTTAAGTAATAATGCAGAGTCGTACCAAAGGGTACATGCCTTATTAAGATTTTCAGCTTCCTGTTTAGATAAGGGTTCTGGTTCGGGTAATGCTATTATTGTGCTGCTGTCTTTTTCAGGAATGGGGTAGTTTTTTTTTGTGGTTGACTGGCACGAAAAGAAAAAAATGATAATAACCGGCACTAAAAATTTATGCAAACGTTGCCATTTTATTTTAAGGCTGGTTTTATTGGATAAAGTATAAAAAAATGGTTTCATAAAAATAAAAGACTTATATAGAATATATTTGCACAAAATACGGAGTAATAATCATGGCAGAAAAAAAAATAACGAGTTATCCTAAGGAAAAAATTAATATTCTGTTTTTAGAGAATATAAGCGATGTGGCTGTAAAATATTTTAATACAGCCGGCTATGCAAGTGTAAAAAAGCTAAGCGGTGCTTTAAGCGAAGAAGAATTAATGGCTGCCGTAAAGAATGTGCATTTGCTGGGCATAAGAAGTAAAACCCAGGTAACGAAAAAAGTGCTGGATGCTGCCGAAAAATTACAGGCAATCGGCTGCTTTTGTATTGGCACCAACCAGGTTGATTTAAGTGCAGCAACAAAAAAAGGGGTTGCAGTTTTTAATGCGCCATACAGTAATACCAGGAGTGTGGCAGAACTGGTAATTGGCGCTTCAATAATACTGATACGAAAAATCATTGATAAAAATAAAGCAGCCCACGAAGGCATATGGTTAAAAGATGCCAGCGGTAGTTTTGAATTGCGTGGTAAAACACTGGGCATTATCGGTTATGGCAATATAGGCAGCCAGTTAAGTGTACTGGCCGAAGGTTTGGGTATGAAGGTTATTTTTTATGATGTGGAAACCAAATTGCCATTGGGTAATGCAGAAGATAAAAAAACATTAAAGGACCTGGTAAGTAATTCAGATATTATAACCCTGCATGTGCCGGAAATGGCGAGTACTAAAAACCTCATCAACAAAAACAATTTAAAATATTTTAAAAAAGGGAGCATATTAATTAACTACGCAAGGGGCGAAGTGGTTGACCTGGATGCTTTGGCAAAATTTTTAAAAGAAGGCCATTTAGGTGGTGCCGCCATTGATGTGTTTCCATGGGAACCCGAAAAGAACGGCGATAAATTTACCACACCTTTACAGGGCTTAAGCAATGTGTTGCTTACGCCGCATATTGGAGGCAGCACACAGGAAGCCCAGCAAAATATTGGTGATGATGTAAGTAATAAATTATTTAATTATTTAGAGAAGGGGATCAGCTACGGCTCACATACCATACCTGCATTAAGCCTGCCGCCACAGGAAGGCACACACCGCATTTTACACATACATAATAATGTGCCCGGTGTGTTAAGCGAAATAAATACACAATTAAGCAAACATAAAATAAACATACTTGGCCAGTATTTAAAAACGAACGATGCTATTGGTTATGTAGTGCTTGATGTTGACAAGGGATTAAGTAAAAATGCAGTTGAATTATTACGACATGTAAAGGCAACTATTAAAGTACGTAGATTGTATTAAAAGAAAATAAAGATATTTTATACACAAGCAGCTCTTTAAAGGGCTGCTGTTTTTTTTGCAGCAGATAGTGATGAATGAAATAGAAAATATCAATTTAAATTACCCTGCTGCCTTTTCAGCTATAGGAATTATTATCGATACCATTGTTCCCTTAGTTTTTTCGCTTTTAATATTAATAGTTGCCCCCATTGTTTTTAAAAGATCTTTAATGATAAGATAGCCAAGGCCATTTCCTTTGCGGTTATCAATATTTGCCGAGGAAATAATAAACTGGTCGGCCATAATATTCTGTATCTGTTCTTTTGTCATTCCAACACCTTCGTCTTTAACGGTAATTATTATATTGTCTGCCACAGCATTGCTGCCAATTTCGATAATACCTTTTTCACTAAAATTTATGGCATTGGAGATGAGGTTATAAATTAAAATTTTAAGTGGTTCAAAATATTGAAATAGCATTTGATGATGACTGATATTGTTCAGTAAACGTATCTGCTTTTGTTTTGCCAACGAATTTAAAATACCTAATACCTGGTTTACTAAATCATGAATATTGATTTGCTCTTTTGCCAGCCTGCGGTTTTCGTTCTGGTATTTTATCCAGTTTAAAATATTGGTGGATAGCAACTGCAATTCCTGCGAAGTATTGGTAATCTCTCTTATAGTTTCCTGCTGTAATTCTTCGGGCATTACATTCCTTTTTTCCATCAGGTTTTTTCCGGCAACGGTTAAAAATTTAAGCGGCGTTACAATGTCGTGGCTGATGATGGATATTAAACGAGTTTTAATGCTGTTATTTTTTTCCAGTACTTCATTCTTTTGCTGCAATTCGCTTGTTTTTTCTGCAACCTGCAATTCCAGCTTTTTTTGCCGCAATTCAAATTGCCGGGTTCTTATTTTGCTAAACATAATTACCAGCCCAAGTATAGCACCCAGCGATAATAAATAAAACCACCACTGATTGTACCATGGTTTTGCAATAGTAAACTCTATTGTTTTGTAAGCATAATTATTAATACCAAAGCCGTTTAATTTTCTTATACGCAAAGTATATTTCCCGGCAGGTAAACTGTTAAACTTAATAATGCCATTATCTTCTTCTTTTAATTTTTTCCAGTTCAGGGTATCGTTCAGTTGGTAATCGATATAAATATTTTCCTTATTGCACCAGGCAGAAAAACCCAGCTTAAAAACAATTTCCTGAACTGTTGCCGGAAGTATATGGTTTTTTAGAGAATCAGGATCTGTATTCTTATTGTCAATTAATACTTCATCTATATAAATTTCACCCGATGGTAAAACTGGTATTGCAGTTTCTGGTTTTACCCATAGCAGGCCATCCATTGTGGGGAAAGAAATGGTGGCATCTTTTAAAGTTAATGCACAGGGGGTGCAGCCACCGTTTAATTCGGTCATTTCAATACCATCTTTTTTGCCAAAATAATGATAATAAATAGGACTGGTTCCATTTTCAAAGTGTGCAATAATTTCATCCAGTTCTACTTTAAACAATCCCCTGTTGGTACTTATCCAGCAAAAACCAGAGTCGTCCAGCACAAAGCAATGGCAGTATAACAGAAAACCATTTTTATCAATGGGCATTTCTTTTATCACCCCGTTTTTATAAATAAAGTAACCGGCACCATAGCTACCCCAAAAAATATAATCTTTGTATTTCCAGATGCTGCCAAAGCAGGTATTTGCGATGCTGTAAATAGTATCCAATTTGTTTGTGGCAATAGTAAACTTTAGTAAACCGCTGCAACCTGCAACAGCAAGTACTCCGGGGCTGAGTTCTTTAAAATCGTATGTATTAAGGTTAGGTATTCCTTTGGGATATTCATACAGGTAAAATACACTGTCGCCCTGCAAAATACCAATACCCCTGTTGTTTGCTAAATAAGTTGTTGAGCCCGAAATTTCTACCTGGGTAAGCAATTTTATTTTATCAAATACCCTGGTTTGTTTGGTTGTTTTATTAAATTGATGCAGGCAGCTGTAGCCCAGTTTTATATTATTGGCATTGTACCAGATATTGCTGTCGCCGGGTAATGATATTCTGTTGGAAAATTTTCCTGTTACGGGCAGGCTGGCAAGGTTAGTGTTGTTGTCACCTATAATATCACCTTCATTGGTTAAAATGTTGCCATCATCAAGTGCAATTTGAGAGAAATAAGCGTTCTTATTTTTTGGATTGGCATTTTTTCTTTTTTTAGGCTGTATAAGATTTTGATTGATGATGATTATTCCTTTAGATTCTGTACCGATAAACAGCAAGTTATTTTTTTCAGTGTATTCAACTGTTGAAATATTTGCGTCGGTTGGTACAATGTCTGTAATCAGTTTTGTATTGATGGTATTGCCGGAATAATCTAAGGCCCAGGCTTTATTGGCCTTAATAAGTATTGGGTTCCTCATGCCTGTTTTCCAAAAGATCTGGCTGGTACTATTATTTAAATTCAGCAGGTCTTTATCTGCAGCAGTAAAATTTACCGGGCTTGCAGCAAGTGTATTGGGGTTAATTAAAAATACCTGTTTGTTATTATCAACAAAAAAAATATAATTACTTATTTTAAAAACCGCACTGCTGTTATTTTCTTTAAATGGAAGTGCAACAGGATTTTTTAAACTTAATGAATATTGATAAAGCGTATTTTTAAAAAGGATTAAGCAGGAGGTATCGCTAAGGCAAATGATCTTTTCAAACGGCTCAGGAAAAACAGGTGGTACTTTTATTTTGGATGAAAAAAAACTATCGGATACTGAAACAAAATGATAGTTAATAAAGGAATTGCTTAACCAGGAAGGCTTTGATAATACAGGTTTATTTTTTTCTATTTTGTAAATATTGCCACTGCCATCAGAAATGAAAATACCGCCTGTATTATTTTTAACCGCATAGATGGATTTTTCGGGAGCCATCGGCGAGATCTTCTCTTTGTTATAAGATTTAAAATCCACGCCATTCATCCGCACTATACCACCTTCGGTTATTATCCATAAAAAGCCGCTGGCTTCATCCCATTGTAAACCCCTGATTAAATTTGATGGTAAACCGTTTTCGGTAGTGTATTGCTGCAACTGCCATGTTACAGCTTCCTGTTGTGCGAAAGCAGTTGAAAAACAGAATAACCCAAAAATAATAAGCAGTTTTTTTTGCATAAATATATTGCAGCAGTTGTATTGCCTGTATCACTTACCGGCTTTACTACAAGTTACAGCAAATGCTTTAATAATTTACACTGTAAAGTGTGGCCAGTTCCATCAACTCTTTAATATTGCCGGCATTGGTCTTTTCGTAAATGCGGGTTTTAATGGTGGAAATAGTGTTCATTTTTAAATTAAGGTTATCAGCAATTTCTTTTGTGCCTATACCTTTTAAAACATAATGTAATATTTCCAGTTCCCGTGGAGCAAGGGCAGAGAAGG
Organism: Ferruginibacter sp.; assembly: GCA_043769035.1. Lineage (GTDB taxonomy): Bacteria > Bacteroidota > Bacteroidia > Chitinophagales > Chitinophagaceae > Ferruginibacter. Next base: position 17,629 of record JAYVJU010000203.1, on the reverse strand, counting down.
GATTGTCTTTTATAACCGATTTATTTCTTTGTGGCAATGCCTCGTTATTTACAAACTGGTGGAGCATATGTATTATATCATCTTCGCCAACGGTTTTAGATAAATAATAATTAATACCATATTGTTTTAATGCTTCGCCATATACTTCCATAGGCTGCATGGAAAATATCATGATGTTTAAATTGGGGTAAACTTTTCTTATGTTTGGAATAACTTCCAATGTGCTGCCATCAGTTAAAATAATATCCAGGATAAGATGGGTGTATTTTTTCTTCACCAGTTCACTCATCAACCCATTGCAGGAGCTAACCTCCGATACATCGGTATAGCCAAGGTTAAATTGTATGTATAATTTTAAGCCGTTGCGGATTATGCTGTGGTCATCGGCTAATAATATATTGGGTTGCATATAGCGTTAATTCGTTTTTACCTGAAGATTGTTACAATACCTTTTTCTGTTTTATCCTGATCGAATCTTATTAAATACACATAGCTTCCACTTGGCTGTTGCTGCCCCCTGTAAGTACCATTCCATGGTTTGGAAACATAATTTTTAGTTTCGTAAACCACTTCGCCATAACGGTTAAAAATAATCATTGTTGCATTGGGATATAAAGCCATTCCCGGAATAATCCATTTATCATTAGTGCCATCGCCATTTGGTGTAAAAGCATTAGGGATAAATAATTTTGAGATAACAGATACTTTAACACTGTCTGTTGCCGAACAGTTGGTTATTTTGTCTGTAGCTCTTATAGTATAAATAACATCACCGGCAGGTGTTGTAACAGGGTTAAGTATAGTGGCCGAATTAAGGTAGGTTGGCGGCGTCCATAAAAAATTATAGTTTGCTGCATTGGTAATAGTGGCATCCAGTATAACAGAACTGCCGGTGCTTATTATTTTATCAGTGCCTGCATTAACTGATGGTGCTGGTGTTACCGTTAAGTTATTTGTTGATGGGGCAGAGCCGCAACCGGCAGCATTCATCACCATTAAACTTATATTAAAAATGCCTGCGGTAGTATATGTTCTGCTAAATGGCGGTACCTGTGTACCCGTGCCGTTACCAAAATTCCATAGCCAGCTGGCAATGCCGGCAACCGGTGTGGCATTAAACTGTACTGGTGTTTGTGCACACACAACATTACCCGATAATGTAAATGGTACAGCAGCAGGATTTGGATTTATAAGCGGAATAGTATAAAATGCAGTATCGCTAAAACAACCAGGGCCATAACCCGCCACATGTTTAACAGTAATATTATTTAAAGTACTTGCATAAGCATGACTGGCAATATTTGTTGTTGATGAAGTTATGGACTGTCCGTCGCCAAAATTCCAATACCATATTGCAGGATTATTACTGTTATATGCCAGCGATGAAGTAAAAATAAAATTACTGTCGATACAGGGTTTACCCACTGCGGTAAAAGTTGCCGCAGGTTTATTGTTTACAGATACATTAAGCGTATAAGTAGCATTGCATCCGTTATTACCTCCGGTAACCAGCGTAACTGGGTAAACTCCTGTGGCAATATGTTTGTAATAGAATGGAGTGTTGTTTAAATAAGTAATGGTATTACCATCTCCAAAATTCCATTTCCAGTTATTAATAATGCCTGCTGCAAAAGTTGAGCTGTCGCTGAATTTAATAGAATCTCCGAGGCATATATTTTTATCGTAACCGAATTTTGCAAGCGGTGCAGGCCTTACCACTATTGTTTGATAAGCAGTGTCGCTTTTACAATTATTGTTTGTTCTTACTATTTGCCTGATTGTATAAGTGCCGCTTGTATTATACTGATGATATACAGGTGCTGGTGCATTGGTAACAAAAATAAAGCCGTCGCCAAAATTATAATGGTAATCAATTATATTTCCTGCGGCTGTTGTGGATGAATCGGTGACCCTGACAGAATCTTTTGCACAAATTGTTGTAGCAGAAACGCCAAATTTTGCTATTGGAGAAGCTGTAAGCGTTACAATTTTTGTTGTATCGCCAAGGCAGCCATTATCTGCAATAACCCTGAAGCGTACATTTTGTACTAAGCCACCAGTGGTAAATTTCTTAACTGTATTGATGGTATTGGCAGAAGTATTATCTGCAAAATTCCATAAATAATTTACAAGGTTAAAACCATTGGCAGCTGATGAACCATTAAAATATACGCTATCGTTTTGGCACACCGGATTGGTAAAAGAAAAATTGCCGCTGGGGCCCGGCTTTACAACAACTTTTACCGAGCCTGTTTCTGTTTGAGTACAATTTGATGTAACACTATTGGTAAAAGAAACAGGAATGTAATAAGTGCCGGGTGTTGTAAAAGTAAAATCCTGCTGGAGGGTATAAACATAATAGGTACGTCCGTTTATTATTTCGGTATAAGCAACCGGCGGATTTATAACAACAGAATCTGTGTTAGGCGAAATACCCGGTATCTGGCTAAGGTTCCAGGTAATTGAAGTTACCGGGTAACCAACTTTTAAAAATAATCTTACAGGAGTTTTAACGCAGGTAAATGTATCAACACTTCCAATGGCATTAAATGCATTTTTAATTGCACTGTAAGAATTAAGATTATTAATTAATGTACCTACATTATAACCGTAGCTTTCATAAACCCCCAAACCATATACAGTGGATGTAAATGCAGAGTCGCAGGTAATGGTGTGTTGTGCTGCAGGGCCAATAAACCTTGCCAATGCAACAGAATACGATGGATAATTAGGATGTGTAACAATTTGTGTTGCCGGCAGGCTTGCACCATCTACTTTTAATGATGCAACTGCTGCGGTTGGTAAATGGATATTGGCATATACATAATCAATACCGGACTTACGGCTGGTATAAAACAACACAGATTTTTGTCCCTGCTCAATAGGGCTTATATAAAACATCTCGGGGTCGCCATACGATGGAGGTGCTGGTGTTGTGCTTGGAAAATTCCAGCATTGATTTTTGTTGGGGGTGTATTGCGAAACTAAAATTGGTTTATCAGCTTCAAAATAATCGCCCCCGGTTGAGTCCATATGTTCGTAAAAGAAATTTTTTATCAGCCCCGTCATCACCACGCCATTTTTTTTCACAACAGTTGCAGGGTCAGCTACACAAATTCTGTAATAGTTTCTGTTGGTTTCTAAAATATTGGTATTGGTGTTATTAATAGTATGATAAGTTAGATAACGGGTACCCCATGCCCGTTCGGGAAATACCTGCTGGTGCATAAACTCTCCGCCATCGCCCCTGCATAAACGGATACCACCGGAGCCGGAAAAAACAGCAATGGGATGACAGCTTGCATCAGACCCGGGCACAGATACTATTTTACTGCCTGTCATATCTTTACTGGCTTTGGCAGGATCAACATTAAAAACAGCTTTGCCAAAAACATGATACGACTCTCCTTTATTAAGATTAACGGTATAGGTTTGCCCCGGCAACCAGCCATTTTTTGTAGTGTCCGAAGGTGTTATTTCAAGCCTGGTATTATCTTCCGATGCAATAGCATAAAACCAGGAGTACCAGTCTGCCGGGTTGCTTTGCGAAGTAGTTTGATAATAATTGATAGAGTAATAAGAGTAACCATAAGTTTCTATCGGCATAAGCATGGTAGCCCCCGAAACCTGAGTTGAATAAACATGTGCATACACTGCAACCGGTACATTACTTACAATATGTATATTCCTGTTTTGTAAGCCATCGGTTAAAGTACGGGCATCATTTGCACCCGATTTTGGAATAAGTATAGTAGCATCTACGGTATTGGCAGGAATATTTAAAGTTTGTGTGTAACCAGTGTTGGTGATAGTTACAGTAACCGTAGCAGCTTGTTCGGTGCTTATATAAATAGCAAGTTCCTGGAAATTTACAGGGCTTTCATGAAAGAAACTGTAATCAAAGCCATAGGCAAGCCAAAACTCTTTACCTCTATTAGATTTATCCTGGGCATTTACGCCAGAATAAAGCAGGCAGCTTAGTGCCAAAACAATACAGTATTTAAAAGATATGCTTCTCATAAAATACAATATTCTAAAATTCTGTGGTAAAGTACGGTAGAATTTATTCTACAAAGAAAATAAAAAATCGAAAGTAATGTTGTGCTGAATTTTTACCTAACTAAAAAGTTACTCAAAATGAACAAGCACTGCTTTGGAAAAATGCATTATTGCTTAGTACTGATAATGCTCTCTCTTTTTTCTGTTTCATCATTGGCACAGAGTGAATACCGAACCGATAAATGGCGCTTTAGCGATCCCAAACTATTTGGCTTTACTGTTTTAGACCTTCATTTCTTTGATAATAACAAAGGAATTGCAGTAGGTGCCAGTGGTGGTATTGCCTGGACGGCTAATGGTGGTACAAAATGGAATTATGGTCCTTTCACTTTTACTTCGCCAACTGGATTAAAAACAACTGGTAATTTTGCTGATGTACATTTTGCTACGTCAACTACAGCCTATGCTGTAGGTTCCAATGGAATGATGGCAAAAAGTACCAATGCAGGGCAAAACTGGACGTTTGTAAATACGCCATTATATGCCAATAGCAGAAGTATTAATGCAGTATGGTTTATTAATAAAGATACCGGCTATATAGGTGGGCAATTCAATACCTTAGATTCTCTGCCTAAATTATACATTACCAGAAACGGGGGAAGCACATGGGATTCTATTGCAGCGCCTCCAGTAAATGGTAAAACCCGTGTGGGGTATATTAATAACGTTAATTTACCATCGGTGCTTTGGGATGTGGATGCTAAAGCAAAAGAAATATACCGCATTCAGTTTTTAAATGATTCGGTAGGTTATATATGTGGTACAGGCAGCCCTTTATTTCCAAGGGTGGGGCCAAACGCCGTTTTAGCCACTTGTTTACCAAGTACCGGCAGCTTAACTACAGGTGCCCAAAGCGCTGGATTATTATGGAAAATAAATAAAAATGTTATTACCGATTATTCTATAAGTAAAGAAAGATTAGGATACACAGGTATTAATACCAATACAGTAAATTGTACAACTTCTTATAACGCAGCGGGTGTTACTCCGGCAGTACAAACTTACCGTGCCCTTAATATTATTAATGATTCTACAATTGTTATGATGTCTTTCAATAACAATACTGTTGTAAGAGTACATACAGGAAAAAATGATAGCACTTTAAATCCGAATGCTGCTGGTGTTTATGAAAAAGGTAAATACACTATTTTGAATTTTCCATTTCCACCAACAGGTGGTCCAAATGCAGGGCCGCCAATTCCTGCGGTGCAAACTTTATTTTCCTCTAATCCTTATCAGCTAAAAAGGGCAAGTAATGGCAAGTTATTAGCTGCTGCTGGTAGCGGCAATCTATGGACAAGTGCAGATACCGGTAAAACCTGGAAACAGGAATACAGTTTACCACAAGGAAGAAATTACAGCAGCTTTGCTACCTGGGCTATAGATATTTTACCAAGTGGTAAAGTAGTTACTATGGGGCAGGGTGGTGTAATGGCAGATTCAATACCTGGCGGCGCATTTAACAGCAGTTATGTTTATGTAGGGAGTGGTGGCAATAAGGTTGATTTTTTAGATTGTAACAATGGTATTGTTACAGGCGGTTCTGCAATATCTGTAACAGCGAACGGAGGTAATAGCTGGGTGGCCAAAAATCGTCCTGATTTTGCAAATTCGTTTTATAGTATTAACGGCTTTCATTATACCAGGTTGAACAAATGTTATTTTGCAGTAAGCAATGGTATAATCTACTCATCACCCGATCAGGCAACTACACTTGATCCGTTATTTTCTGATTTTAACTTTCAAATGAATGATGTGGTTGGCTTTGGTACAGATACTATTTATGGATTGGGATACAGCCAGTTTAGTGTGCCTGCTGCTAATAGAAAATCATCTTTTTTCCGTAGTACAAATGCTGGTGCAACATGGCAAACGGTAGATATTGTTGCTACAACAATTACCCCTGCATTTACTGCACCTACCTTATCAAAATTTACATTCCCCAGCCGCAATGTTGGATATGCAGCCGGTAGCAGAAACGGTGTTTACAAAACATCAAATGGTGGAACTACCTGGACAAGCATTAATCCCTTCCCGGCTTTAAATGAAAATATTGGCGGCGCTTATGTATCCTATACCGGTATTTACGCAGTAGATGATAATACCGTATTTGTAGTTGGTAATATGTTTACTACTTCAAACATACGCAGGGTATATAAAACAACAGATGGCGGTACTAACTGGACGGATATATCAGGCAGTATAAACACACAATTACCATCGGGCAATATGCTTAGCATATTATTCAGCGATGCTAATAACGGTTATGTAATTGGAAGCAATGTAATGTTTGTAACCAATAACAGCGGTGCAAGCTGGACAATGGAAGTAGCACCTCATGGTAATTTGCAAAATTCTATTGGGTTTGCTCCACGTACTGTACCTGCAGCAATTCCTTTTGCAAACAGAAAACTATTTATTGGTACGTTTTCTTTCGGTAATGGCATACCATCTATTATGGAGTATGGCGATACATTGAATGTAAACGTTAACTCAACCGAAACTATTACAGGCAGCTGTACCAACGGAGCTACAGGAAGTATTGTGGTAAATGCCACAGGTGGGCTTGCACCATATACCTATAGCATAAATGGCGGTGCATTCCAATCATCAAATACATTTAACAACCTTACATCGGGTGTAAAAACAGTTATCATTAAAGATGCATTCTGCGGTTTACTAACCAAATTAGATACTGTTGGTATTAAAGTGAGTCCGGGTGCAAGCGCAGGCCCTGATAAATTAATAGTTAGTGGTGATGAAGTAACACTTGATGGAAGTGGTATTACAAACCCAACATCAATAGCATGGACACCGGCAACCACTATTACCAGCGGAGCAAACACTTATACACCTTCGGCTAAACCAACTGCCACTACCAATTATACAATATCAGTAACCGATCCCAACGGATGTGTTACTACAGATAATGCCCAGGTAACAGTACTGCCATATTGCATAAAACCAATGGATGCCTTTACACCAAATGGCGATGGAATTAATGACAGATGGTTAGCTACTACAAACAGCGGAGCTTGTACCAGCCAGGTAATTGTAAATGTATTTAACCGCTATGGTAACCTGGTTTACAGTAACGAGAATTATCAGAACGACTGGAATGGTACTTACAAAGGAAAACCAGTTCCGGATGGTACTTATTATTATGTAATTAAGTACAAATTAGTTACCGGTAACGGATTGCAGTTAAAAGGCGACGTAACAATTTTGAGATAATAAATAATTATAAAACACAATTATGAAATATAAAATATTAATAGCGTTGTTTGTTGTTTTTGTTACAGCAGCCAATGCACAGCAATTACACACTTCTGCAATGTATAATTTGCAGGGGGTATTACAAAACCCGTCAATGGCAGGTGTGCAGGAAAATAATTTTGTTGGCGTAACCTACCGTACCCAGTGGAGCGGTATAAGCGGAAGCCCGAAAACTGCAACTGCATTTGCATCTTTTGGTTTACCTAAACAAAAAATTGGCGTTGGTGGATATATTTACAGCGATAAAACCGGGCCAACATCAAGATCAGGTGTTGAACTTTCTTTAGCAAAACATATTGTTATGGAAGAAGGTAAAGTGTTTTCAATAGGTATCGAAAGCAGGTTTCAGCAGTATGCATTAGATAAAGCTAAGCTGACTGCAACATTAGGTTCCGATCCGGCAATTGCAGGCAGCGACAGCCGCTTTAAATACGATGCAGGCTTTGGTGTTGCCTACATCACTAAAAAAATACAGATCGGTGCTTCGGTGTCGCAGCTGGTACAATCTAAACTTGATTTTTACAGTGGTAATTTATCTACAACAGAGCAGGCCCGATTATACCGTCATTATTATTTTCATGGAGCTTATAAATGGGATGTGGATGGTGTAACTACCATCACCCCAAATTTTATGGTAACCTATTTACCAAATGCACCAACTGATTTTCAGATAGGAGCAAGGTTTGAACACCGTGAAATTTTCTGGTGGGGTATTGGGTACAGGGCAAAACAAAGCTATATGCTTTCTGCCGGTGTAAATATCAACAAACAATTTACATTAGGTTATGCATTTGATAATTACATTACACCAATAAGTAATTTCGATGCCGGCTCTAACGGACATGAAGTTATTCTCCGCTTTAATTTAAAAAAATAAGAAAAGCCGTGCTACATTTTTACAGCAGCTTCCTCCGGAAGCTGCTTTTTTTTTGAGTAATACTTTCTTTATTTTCAAAAATTACTGAAAATTTTATATATTTGTGTTTCAAAATAATACAGACTATGAAACTTATAATTATCGGGGGTGGCTTTGGCGGCTTAAGGCTTGCCCGTAACCTCAGCAATAAACCCGGTTTTGAAATTACCCTTATTGATAAATTTAATTTTCACCAGTTTCAGCCGTTGTTTTACCAGGTGGCTACTGCCGGGCTGGATGCCAGTAATATTTCTTTTCCGTTGCGTAAGGTTTTTCACAATAGTAAGAACGTACGTTTTAGAATGGCAGAAGTAAAACAGATCATTGCTGCCGAAAACAAAGTAATAACCACCATTGGCGATTTTGAATATGATGCTTTAGTTATCGCCACCGGTGCAGACACCAATTTTTTCGGCAATAAACAATTAATGGATAATGCTCTGCCAATGAAAAGCAGTGTGGAAGCTTTGCAATTGCGGTATAAATTGCTGCAGAATTTTGAGGCAGCCGGTAATGCTAAAGATGAAGCCACGTTGCAGCAGCTGATGAATATTGTAGTGGCAGGTGGCGGCCCAACAGGAGTGGAGTTAAGCGGCGCAATTGCCGACATGAAAAAATATGTACTGCCTAAAGATTACCCCGAACTTGATTTTAGCAAGATGAATATTTTTTTGCTGGAGGGTACTGCAAAAACTCTTGTTAACATGAGCGAAAAAAGTAGCAGTCAATCTGAAAAGTATTTAAAAAAACTTGGAGTTACTGTTTTAACCAACACCTTGCTTAAAGATTATGATGGAGAAAAAGTGGTATTACAAAACGGAAATACAATTGATACTAAAATGGTGATTTGGGCAGCAGGTATAAAAGGAAATGTGCCGGAAGGCATTGATAAGAATTTAATTGCCCGTGGTAACAGGATAAAAACAGACAGGCAATGTAAAGTGAATGGTACCCAAAACATTTTTGCGATTGGAGATGTTGCTTACATGGAAGAGCCTGCCTGGCCTAGCGGCCATCCGCAGGTAGCGCCTGTAGCTATGCAGATGGCAGATATGATTACAAAAAATTTGCGCAGCATAGAAATGAAAAGCAGCAAGGCTGCAATGGAAGAATTTGTTTACAACGATAAAGGCAGCATGGCAACTGTGGGCAGAAATCTGGCAGTAGTGGATATGCCAAAACCTAAACTGCATTTTGGTGGATTTTTAGCGTGGATGATATGGATGGGCCTGCACCTGATGCTGATACTGGGTGTAAAGAACCGTTTTTTTGTATTTTGTAACTGGTTGTATAATTATATTACTTACGATCAGAATTTAAGGTTGATATTTAAAGAAGTGGATAAAAAGAAAGGTAAGTAAACCAATTTCTGATAAACCTGTTATACAGATATGCCTGCAACTTTTTTAACTGCCGAGTGGAATAATTTGATAATGGCCAATTATGTTATTGATCCGGAAATTTTAAAACCCTGGCTACCCAATAAAACCGAACTGGATATTTACAATGGCAAATGCTATGTAAGCCTTATCGGTTTTATGTTTGAAAAAACAAAACTACTGGGCATCAGCATTCCCTTTCACGCTAATTTTGAAGAAGTAAACCTGCGGTTTTACGTACGCTGTAATAATAACGGCGTGTGGAAACGTGGCGCTGTTTTTATAAAAGAAATTGTACCCAAACCTGCCATCAGTATTATTGCCAATACGTTGTACAAAGAAAAATACAGTACAATGCCCATGAAACATTTTTATCTGAAAGATGATAACGAAATATACTTAGGCTATCACTGGAAACATAAAGGCAAATGGAATAAACTTGAAGCCACTACGGCAACAGAAGCCCTGCCAATGCAACCCGGTAGCGAGGAAGAGTTTATTGCTGAGCATTATTGGGGTTACTCCAGGTATAACAGTCAAACTACTTATGAATATGCTGTGCAGCATCCTGCATGGAAAGTATATAAAGTACAACACTATTTAATTGATTGTGATTTTAAGGCTTTGTACGGCCCGCCATTTTATTTTTTACAAAACACCATACCCGATTCTGTTTTTATGGCAAAAGGCTCGGCTATTTCAATACTGCACAAACGGAGTGTATGATTTGCTCAGCATATAAATAATTTTAACGGTAAGTACCACATAAAAAAGTAAGTTATCAGTTTAGCTGGTATAAATATGGTGAAAACACCCTTTGTAAATTTATTCCGTTAATTCATCTTTATGTTATAGTTTTAAAAGTATATTCAGATTAACACTGACTGCAACTCCTAACCAACACCTAAAACCTTAATCATGAAAATCAAAATCTTTTTTATTGCCGCAGCACTAACATTATTTACTGTTTCAGTCTTTGCTCAGGATGAGAAAACTGAAAAAAAAGAAAAATCTGCAAAATCGGAACAACCGATGAACATCTTTAAAGTGAACCTTACAGCATTGGCACTTAAAAATTATTCTTTTCAATATGAAAGAATACTCAACCGCAAGTTTTCTGCAGCAATTGGTTTTAGAACAATGCCTGATGGCGCTATACCATTAAAAAGCACCATTGAAAAATTAGTTGGCGATGATGCAGAGGCTAAGGATCAGATCAATAATTTTAAAATGGGTAATACTGCCTTTACTGCGGAGCTTAGGTTTTATGCCAGTAAAAAAGGTTATGGCCGGGGCTTTTATCTGGCACCCTTTTACCGTAATGCCACCTACAAAGGCAGCGGCTTAAAATTTGAGTATGAAAATAATGTCAACGTTAAAAGTAATGTGGCATTAGGAGGAGAAATTAAAAGCAATACTTTTGGATTACTGATAGGGGTACAAAATAAATTGGGTAAACATATAGTTTTAGACCTGTGGATACTTGGCCCCCACTATGGTAACGGCAAAGGTGATTTTACCGGTACTACATCTACTCCAATGACACCCGATGAGCAGGCCGATCTTAAACAGGAGCTGGATGATTTTGAAATGCCTTTTGGGACAAAGAAAGTAACTGTTACTGCCAATGGTGCTAATGTAAAATTAGATGGTGCATTTGGGGGGTTAAGAGCGGGGATAGCAATAGGAATTAGATTTTAAGAATAGAAATTTTTTAAAATGCCGCCGGAACTTTATTGGTTTCGGCGGCATTTTATTTTAAGCTTTATATAATTGGTAGCTTCCATCATTACCGTAGTTTAGTTTTTTATACCGGATAAAAATTTCCTGGCCCTTACTTTAAAAGCTGCGGTATGGGTTGGTAAGAGCTCCTCAATAATTAATTTTATTTCGGTAATTATCTCCGGGTATTGTTTGGCAAGATTACTTAAAACAGTTAACGAAAAAGCTTTTACTGCAACAGGCTCAGTGGGGGAGGCAACATAACTGAAGCAAATATCCATAATGCTGCCCTGGTATTTTTCCGGTATTTCAATTTCCTGTACAAAACGTATGGTATTGCGTTTTACAGCATGGTGCAAATTAGGTTGTTGTAATTTTTTTACCATGGAACCCCAATGTTTTTTAATCAACACCGGGTGTGCAATTACGCAATAACTTACCGGCCATGCAGAGCGTTGCACTACCCGGTACTCATCGTTTAAAAAAAGTTTAAACAGTTCATCAAAGCGTTGCTGCGATGCACCCACCCACTTAACAATTTTGGTGCATTGCTGTTTTGAATGTTCTTTTAAAATTTCTTCTCTTAAGTTAAAGGATGGCACAGATAGTATTAGTTTTTACAAAAGTATATTTTGCTGACCACTATCGCAAATTATGCAGAAAGGTTTTCATAACCGGCATCATGATTATTAAGGCAATAAATTTTGAGTATTTTTTTTGAATTGCCATGCCCTTCAGGGCATGGGTAAAATGGATTGTTATATTGGCTTTAGCCAAACACTTACTTGGGCTAAAGCCTGGCATTTATTATTATTACCCGCCCGCCCTGAAGGGCGGGGCAATTAATAATCAGTGTAAATCTGTTTAATCCGTATCATCAGTGTTCTATCCTAAAATGTAATTGCATTCACCCTGAACTTACCATTACTATACTCCAGCGAAGGCATCGGGAATTTTACAATATTTAAAATATTCAGCGCTGTTTTAATACCTTTTCTGTTAGTTTTAATTTTTGCAAGATCAATATCGGGTGCCAGGTACCATTGACGGTAACGCTTAATATCGGTACGGCTGAAATTAATATTACCATTTACATCTTTGCCAATATTTTCATTGGCACCAAACAAACCTTCGGCACCGGTACCTACAGAAATTTGTAGCCATGCCGGCAATCTACTTTTAGGAAAGAATGATTTAAGGTTTGCACTTAACCAATACGTTTGCCCGTTGTAATCTTTTAAAAAACGTTCTGCTGTACTTTTTCCAAAAATTGTATTGCTGCGCTGGTTAAGTATTGCGTCGTTGTATGATTTATGATGAAAAGAAAACTTGAATTGAATACGCTGTTCATCCCAGGCCAGTTCCTGAGCCACTAACATACCGCTGCCTAAAATATTGGCGCCAAAATCGCCCCAGCTCCAGCCCCATTCTTTGCTAAAGCCATCTAATGTTTCAATAACGGTGTGGTAAACCGCACCGCTCATGCCTCCTATCCAAATTCTTTTTTTTCTTTCCATACCCGTCCACCGCCACAGTTCCATACTGGCTTTGCTTTCGGCATAAGTACTGTAAGCATGGCCAATTTTGTCAATGCCTTTCCATTCTTTATTGTCATTAAATGTATGAAAATTGCTTTGCGGATAATTTTTGTACCAGGCAGCGTAAAGGCCGGCCATGGCTGCGCTGTAACCAATGATGTTGGTGGCAGTAATTATTTTTATGCGTTTGTTAATTTGCTTTTGAGTTAATTGAGGGATATATTTTTGGGGTGAAGTGTTTTTGAAGATTTCAGGATGGTCATCATGAAATACTTTGGAAGTATCCTGCGCCATCAATTGAAACGATACAACTACCAGCAGGTAAAAGCTCAATAAAGCTTTTTTAGTTGAAGAGAGTCCCTCGTTCCTCGGGATAAACTCTGCCACCGAAGCCGATTTATATTCTGGAGTTTGGTACATAAAAAACAAAAATAACCCTATATGTTGTTATTATATACGAAACATTTATTTTTGAAGATGTAAACAAAACTATATGGAAGCAAATACGATTAAAAAAATTAATGATTGGTTGAGTGGTAACTACGATCAGTCTGTTAAAGATGAAATAACCGCTTTACAAAATAATAATCCCGGCGAACTGGAAGATGCTTTTTACAGAAATCTTGAATTTGGAACAGGCGGCCTCCGTGGTATAATGGGGGTTGGTACCAACCGCATGAATAAATATACGGTGGGCATGGCTACACAAGGCTTTGCCAATTATTTAAAACAATCTTTTGGCGAAAATGTAAGCGTTGCCATTGCACATGATTGCAGGAACAATGGCCGTTTTTTTGCCGAAACCACGGCTAATATTTTTGCTGCGAATGGTATAAAAGTGTATTTGTTTGAATCATTACGTCCAACACCTGAATTGAGTTTTGCAATAAGGAAATTGGGTTGCCAGGCAGGCGTGGTACTTACCGCATCACACAATCCTAAAGAATATAACGGGTACAAAGCCTATTGGAATGATGGTGCCCAGTTAGTACCGCCGCATGATAAAAATGTAATTGTTGAAGTGGAAAAAATTAAAAGCGTAGATGAAGTGAAATGGACTGGTGGTGAAGCTAATATTACTGCATTGGGTAAAGAACTGGATGAAGCTTACCTGGATATGGTAAAAACATTGTCGGTATATCCTGATGTGTGTGCAGCGCAACACGACCTTAAAATTGTATATACACCAATACACGGAACCGGAATAACTTTAGTGCCTGCCATATTGCAACGTTTTGGTTTTACCAATGTACATGTTGTTGCAGAACAGAGTAATCCTGATGGAAATTTCCCAACAGTAGTTTATCCCAATCCCGAAGAAAGGGAAACTATGGGTATAGGATTAAAAAATGCAAAAGAAATGGATGCGGATATTTTGCTGGGTACCGATCCTGATAGTGACCGTGTTGCCATTGGTATAAAAAACAGCAAGGGAGAATGGGTATTAATGAATGGCAACCAAACTGCAGTGCTTGCTTTTAATTACATGATTGAGGCAAGAAAAGCGAAAGGTATTGCACAGGCAAATGATATGGTAATTAAAACCATTGTTACTACCGACATGATTGATGTGATTGCCAAAGAAAATAATGTAGCCTGCTACAATGTGCTTACGGGCTTTAAATGGATTGCATCGATGATAGCTGCAAAAGAAGGCAAAGAAAATTATGTAATTGGCGGCGAAGAAAGTTTTGGGTTGATGATTGGGGATAAGGTAAGAGATAAAGATGCGATAAGTGCCGTGGCATTGCTTTGCGAAATGGCAGCGTATGAAAAAAATAAAGGCCGCAGTTTGTACGATAAGATGATTGACATGTACCTGCAATATGGCTTGTACAAAGAAGACCTGGTAAGTATTACCAAAAAAGGAATGAACGGCGCTGCAGAAATTGCAGATATGATGAAAGGCTACAGGAATAACCCGCCAACAATACTGGATGGGGTTGCTGTTACCGAACTATTGGATTATGAAATGCAGACCGGTAAAAATTTAGCTACCGGTAAAACCTGGACCATTGACCTGCCTAAAAGCAATGTGTTGCAATTTGTGTTGGCAGATGGCAGTAAAATTTCGGCAAGGCCAAGTGGTACCGAACCTAAAATAAAATTTTATTTTAGTGTTAAGGGAAGTGTAAGCAACGCAGCAGCATTTGAAGCAGCGGAAAAAGCACTGGATGAAAAAATTGCAAGGATTATAAAGGAGATGGAGTTGAAATAAAATTTTAATTGATCAGTCGGCTTTATGCCGGCTGATTTTTTTAACTAATTGTAAATGAAAAAAATCTTTACCCTCTCATTAATCTTATTACCAGCATTACTCTTTTCCCAAACCACCCTTCGTGAAAAAGCAATTACATTACGCCGTTTTTTGGAGCAACAACATTATAAACCGTTACAATGGAATGATACTTCTTCTGCCATGCTGTACAATAAATGGATGGAAGAACTGGATGATGAAAAAATCTTTTTTACCCAAAAAGAAATGGAGGTTACAGCATCTTTTAAAACAAAACTGGATGACGAATTGCTGGGCAAGAGCTGGGATTTTTTTAATCAGTTTACTGCTGCCTACAAATTACGTTTGCAAAAAACAGATAGCCTGATAAAGGTACTTACTGCAAAGCCTTTTGATTTTACAAAACCTGATAATGTTGTATTACCCTTTGCTAACTTTTCTGCCAGCGAAACTGAATTCGCCTTACGCTGGCAGCGCTATTTAAAATGGAGAGTACTACAGCAGATCGCACAAAAAGTATCTGATTCAAATAGCCTTGATACTAAACTGCCTGCCAATTTTGTGAAGCTGGAAATTGAAGCAAGGGAAAAGATCAGGCATAAAGAATTGTTATACATCAAAAATTTATTGTCCACGCCGGCAGAGTTTATGCACGACCTGGAAGATGAATACCTTAACTGCATTGCCTGGTGTTACGATCCGCATACCAATTACATGAACCAGCGGGAGAAAAAAGAATTTGATACCGAAATGAGTGCTACGGAATACAGCGCAGGGCTGGATTTAGAGGAAGATGAGAAAGGGGATAAGACTATCAGTTATCTTCAACCAGGCGGCAGCGCATGGCGCAGCGGTCAACTGCATAAAGGTGATGTGATTACCAGCATTAAAACAGAAGGCAAAGAAAAAGTAGCTTCCGAAATTTCGGAAGAGGAACTGGCGGGGTATTTAAATGGTAATAACGAAGCGGATGTGGAAGTAACTGTCCGCACTGCTGCCGGCGAAACCAAAACCACCACACTGCATAAAGAAAAAGTAACCGATGATGAAGGCATTGTAAAAAGTTACGTGTTGCATGGTAAACAAAATATTGGCTATATCAACTTGCCTGGCTTTTACAGCAGGGAAGATGAAGCTGCCAATAACGATAACCTCAATTATGATGGTTGTGCCAATGATGTAAGTAAAGAAATTGTAAAGCTGCGGAAAGATACTATTGCCGGATTAATTCTGGACCTGCGTTTTAATGGCGGTGGCAGTATGTGGGAAGCCATGCAACTGGCGGGTATATTTATTGATATTGGCCCGGTAGCGTCTGTAAAAGATAAAATGGCCAAAGTACAGTTTTTAAAAGATCCCAACAGGGGAACTGTGTATGATGGTCCTTTAATTGTGCTGATAAATGGTGCCAGTGCAAGTGCCAGCGAATTTGTCAGTGCGGTATTGCAGGATTATAACAGGGCATTAATTGTAGGTGGCACCACTTATGGTAAAGGTACAGCGCAGCAGGTGCTGCCATTGGATACAAATAAAATAGATGCCTCAAAAAACTATGAAGATTTTGTAAAAGTTACCCTTAGTAAATTTTACCGGGTTAATGGCAGCACTGCACAATGGAAAGGAGTGGTACCTGATATTGTATTGCCCGACTTATATGCCATGGATGATTATAAAGAGAAGAGTAATGCAAGCGCATTACTGCCCGATAACAGTAAAGCCGGTACGTATCAGCCATTGCCTGCATTACCTGTAGCAGCGCTGGCAGCAAAAAGTAAACAGCGTACCAATGCCAATGATTATTTTAAAGGCATCAGCAATTTTACCAACTGGATGGCGCAGTTAAAAAAAGAAAGAAACATCAGCCTGCAATGGCCTGCGTATGCTGCACAGTTTACCGCAGCTATGAAAATGTATAAACAATTTGAGGAAGATGGAAAAACCAATAACAACATTGTATTTACTAATAATGGTTTCGACTGGCAACGTATTTTACAATCCACACAGCGCAGTAAAGATATTAATGACACGTATCTGAAACAGCTTAAAAAAGATGAAATACTGGCAGAAGCTTTTCAGATATTGCTTGACTGGAATGGTAAATAATTATTGCGGCATATTTTTTTTCCTGATGTACAACTTTAGTTAAATATATTTTATCTTCATTACAATTAAAACAACCCGATATGAAACTTTTTACAAGCCTTGTTGCTTTTTTATTGATCTGTACTGTAAGTGTTGCTCAAAACTTTGATAATGCCGGTGAGTATATGGGCTTTATCAGCAAACAGCAGGAAAATATCTCCAAAAAATTTATGAGTTATGTAAGTGCATCTGCACACGGTAAAAAAGAAAAAAAGGTGGAAGCCCTGCGTAATAAATTACTGGACGAAGTGCAGGAAGGGAAGATGAATATTTCCGGTATGCCTTCTTTTAAAAACGATAAAAGTTACCGTGATACTGCAGTAAATTTTATGAAACTGTATTACAATGTGCTGAATGAAGA